>NZ_JAUCDN010000004.1:0-34373 GCF_034675085.1 Devosia sp. | reverse complement strand
TCCAGATGGCGACGGGAACGAAAGGCCCGTCCTTGAACAGCCGGCGGCGATAGAAGCCGCACTCCGGGTCGCCGTCATGGACCGGGCCAAGTGTGCCGGCCAGGGCGTTGTTCCAATAAACGTAGTCTGGATGGACGGTTGCAGACATATCGGCTCCTATCCGCGCAGCCAGCTTGCTGCGGTGAAAAGAATGGGAAAGGTGAGGACGAACACGGCCAGATGGAGCGCCGCTTCGCGGAGTTGCTCACGCGTAGTCATGCCGCTTCTCCTTTGCGCTTAAGTTCAGATTCCAGGTCGAACGCCACGTTGAATTCCTTCGCAGTGACGATGGAGATTCCCCGCTCCTTGGCGGTAAGCTCGGCGTTGATCAGATTGGTGAGGCCGGGGAGGTCCCTCTTGGAGGCGAGGGCCTGGGCTTGTGAAATGAAGGTCATGACCTGCCCTCGGCTTTGGCGATGGCGGCGCGAACAACCGTCAGCAGCTTCATTTCCTCGTTCGGGATAAACCCGGTTTCGTCGCAGTCAGCGTCGGCGCGGTTGTCGAAATATTCCTCAGCCTCACGAAGCGCCTCTAGCATTTCATCGATTAGGTCGGCGGCGCGCTCCTGAATTGGCACGCTAGGGAACTTGCGAACGAACTCGTTTGGGTTGTCAGGCTCCTCGCCGCCGCCTGTGGCTCCTAGTCCGTCCGTGATCGGCACCCGGTAGACGCCACGAAGTCGCTCACAGATGTCCGGCGTATGCTTCTGTGCGGTCATGGCCATCACTCCGCCGCCACAAGGGCAGGGGCCTCAAGGGGAGCCAACCGACCGCGAGCCGGGAATGACGTCCAGCCGCGAGACGTGGCGCGCTTCGCCAGTTCTTCCGGCGTCCGCCATGTTCCGACCGCCTGATAGGCCAGCATCAGCATGGTGACGGCAGGGGTATTGAGCGGGATCAGATAGTCGAGGTGGATTTCATCGGTCGGGTCCATGCCGCGACGGGCAAAAACGCCGGCATATTCTTCCTGGCCTGCCTCAATGGAGGCGTAGCGGTTGATCGCAGCGAACAGCAGGCCGTCGAAGTCATTGGAATTGCCGCAGGTGGACCAGAAAGCAGGGCGGCCCGCCTCAAGATTGGCAACGGCGTCGTCGTCCAGCCCATAGGTACGGGTGACGTCGATCAGATCGACAATCTGCTTGCGCTCTTGGGTCCAGAATTGCTTGGTCATATCGTCCTCCATGGACAAAACCGTTCTCTGATCGGCCCCGGTGTGAGGCCGATGGGGGAAGGGTCAGGCGGCCTGGAGGATTTCGCCGTCCCGCTTTTCGATGATCTGGATGGCAGGGTCGGAGCGGACGAGAACGGCGTTGTTGAACGCGACCGGCACTGCGTATTGGCCGTCGTGATAAGCCGCCTCGCGGCGCTCATGGTTGATCCACAGGATGCAGTTCTTATCGGACTTCATGGCGTTGAGAATTTCGAGAGCGGTCATCTGTATCCTCCATCTGTTCCCAGCCGGCTCGGAGAGCGATTGGCCTGGGGTGATGGGGGTATATTACCATGATGGTAAAAGACCGCAAGCAGAAAATTGCCATGATGGTAGAATTTATGGCAAACGTCCTTTCACCCTGCTACAACGGGGTGTCAGCCCGGAGGGCTGGGGCAGGGCGAGGGCAAAGAAAAACCCCGCCGAAGCGAGGTGTGATGAGGGATCGTATAATCTTTGTGGTGGCTACCCTTACGGCTGGGATGTCTCTGACCTGGGTATGCCTTTTTGCTTATATGGCGATACGGTAGCGATGTACTGGAATGTCACGGCGATTAGCAGGAAAAACAAACACCCCAAGCCGAAGACCAAGAGAAATCTGGCATCAGCGACATTAGCCATCGCCAGTGCTTTTTCGGCGGCGGCGGCTCTGTCCGTTCCCAACTGGTCAGTTGCCCCCATTGCATATCCGTAGAACCAAACAGTGGCCGCAATCAAAACCAGGATTGGCGCAATCACGAACGGCTTTAGCAGGTGGTCGCTATAGAATTCCGGGTGCCTAAAAGCCGCGAACAGCAGCGCTGAAATGAGTGGAACGGCGACAGTGACGGCTGCGGTAATCTCGATCATTTTTCGACCTCTTTCCACCCTATAGCCTCAAGCACTGCATCCGCCTCGGGCAGAAAGCTCTCCCACGTAGGCCTCCCCTGGAATTTGATATCTTCTGGGTGGCCGTCAAAACTGCATAGAGCGCGGGCGGCAAGCTCTCGGGCGGGCTTGGGTTTGCGGGAGGTCATTTAGGCGATTGCGTGACAGTCGTCGCGCTCCGCTGGCGCCACCGCCAGCTTTACGCCTAGAGCGCGCATAACCTTCACGACTGTGCCGAACTCGGGGTTGCCCTCGTCGCTAAGCGTGCGATAGAGGCTCTCGCGGGAAACACCGGCATCGCGGGCAATCTGGGACATGCCGCGGGCCCGTGCCACGACGCCCAGGGCGTGCGAAACCATTTTAGGGTCATTAGTATCGATGGCCTCCTGGAGATAGGCGAGAATGGCCTCGTCGCTCTTGAGGTAGGCGGCGCTATCGTACTTTTGCAGCTTAACCATTTGACGTGTCCTTTACCTCTGCGGCCAGTGCCTTCGCGATCTTGATGTCGCTTTTCTGAGAGGACTTGTCGCCACCACAAAGCAGGATCACCACCACGTTGCCACGGCGGATGAAATAGACCCGATAGCCAGGGCCATAATCTATCCGCATCTCGGAAATGCCACCACCTACAGGCTCGGCATCTCCGGGATTTCCAAGCTGTAGCCGGTCAATCCGCGTCGTGATCTTTGCAACCGCTCTTTGGTCGCGTAGTCCTCCCAGCCAAGCGTCGAATTCCTCGGTTCTGTAAACCTCGATCTCGTCGTCTGGCGTGGTCATATGTAGCCTACAAACTACAGTTTTACAAGGGATGAACGGAGGTTTGGTTCCTCGGCCCGATCACAACAGCGTTGCGGCCAGCGCAAGGCAGGGCACCGATGAAGCGTCCGAAAGGCCATCCAATCCCTCTCCACAGCCTCTTATCCCCGTCTTGACCCCTCCGCCCTTCCGTGAACAAATAGAGAACAGGAGGCGCGGATGACGGTCGTTACGGATTTTCTTTCTGCTTGGGTTGCTGCTGAGCCGTGGCAGAGGGATCTAGCTCTGGCTCAGATGCGCGGGCTAGCGAGCGCAGAGTTGAGGTTGCCGACGAAAGTATCTCAGGCGAAAAGTCCGCCGCCGCACCCATTGCGCGCAAAACCTCTGATACATCCACATCTGAGCGGGGCGGCGTCAGGAGCGGCGCGAGAGGGTGACACCCTGTGACGTACCCAAAGGCCTCTAGGTAGTTCTTGCCCCAGTCTCTCTCGCCCGTTTCAATTCGCGAAACCATGGCGACGGTGGTTTCCATTTTGGCGGCCAGCTCCTCCTGCGTCCAGTCGAGAGAATCCCGCCACTCCTTGAAGTAGCAGGGCATCTTCGGCGCAGCGTCCAGTTCATATCTCTTGGCCATGCACCCGTCTTACCAAGATGGTGAAAGCAAGTTGTCACCCATGATGGTAAAATTCGCTTGCCATAAACTTACCATGACGGTAAGTTGCGGCTATGGAAAAGCTCAAATCATGGCGCATCGCTGAAGGCCTTAGCCTCGAAGGGGCGGGGGCGCTTCTCGGCATTAGTGGGGTGCAGTGGCACCGATACGAGGTTGGATCGCGCGCAATACCGCATGACCGTGTTCTGCGCATGGAACGCATCACCGGCATTTCCCGGCACGAGCTGCGCCCTGACCTGTCCCGCATCTTCGTTGAGGGCGCTCCTTCCAAGGAGGGGGAGGTGGCATGATTAACTGGACGCCGGAACTGGATGACAAAATCCGCCAGATGCGCGCCGACGGTTATGGCGCCACCCCGATAGCGCGGGAAATAGGCACCACTCGCAATGCAATTCTCGGCAGGTTCTTCCGCCTGGATAGGGCTGACACAGCGCCGCCAAGGGTGGAGCTCTCCCTTGATGATCGAGTTGTTGCGAAATTCAACAGCGGCATGAGCTGCGAGCGCATCGCTATGAATATGCGGATGTCTCGAAAGACTGTGCGCAGCATCGTCGCCGCTCATGGCCTGAACCCATCCGCCGTTCCAAACCCTGACGGTGACATAGACGACATTTGGGAAATGGACGAGGACGAGCGCCGCGCTGCATTCGCCAGAGCAGCATCGGAAAACGCTAGGAAAACCCGCCTCTCCCCCTCTCCCCAAAAGGCAAGCGCATGAGCAAGGCCGCCCTCACCAACGCCGAATTCAAACGGGCCATTGCGATTGCCGATCCTCTGATCCGGCTCAAGCACCCGTCCGGGCTCTATCTCAACATCGACGGCTCGGGGCTGACGGAAAGGTCTGATTTCGGAGGCTGTTATTCGGGCCGCGCGCATCAGGTCGCCAACATGCGCCGGGTCAATTCGCTGGCGGCCGAGTGCTGCCCAGTTGAGCATGTGAACGCCGCTCACACTTTCAAAAATCGTGAGGACTAAATGAGCTACCCGTCGAACACCGACAGCGTTGCCCAGGACCAGTTGCGGGCCTTTATCGAGCGCATCGAGCGCATGGAAGAAGAAAAGGCGGCCATCGCCGCCGATATCAAGGAAATCTACGCCGAGGCCAAGGGCAACGGCTTCGATACGAAAATCCTCCGCATGGTGGTTCGCATCCGCAAGCAGGATGCCAATGAACGGATGGAGCAGCAGGCGTTGCTCGACATGTACCTCGGCGCGCTCGGCATGGTCGAAGCGCCGCCAGAGTACTGACCATGCGCCCCGGCTTCTTCGATCCCCTCCCTGTTCTTCGCGCAATGGTCGCTGGCCTCTCGCTGGTGGCTGTCTGTGCCTATGTCCTGCGGCTGGCGGGGGCATTGTGATGAAGCGCCGCCTGTTCACCGGCTCCGACATTCTTTTCGCCATCATCGCCACCGCTGCGGTCATGACGTGGATGGGGAGTGGGCCGTGGTGATGGTTTCTGCCTCCACCATTCAACGCGGCGGGGCAGGGGCTTGGCCCACGGCCAACCCGGTCGCCACTCCGTCATTTCTTTCCTCCCTCGATGAGCATCAGCGGGGGCCGGTAGCTTACAACCCGGCCTCGGCTCATTCCCATCGGCGCGCGGGTTTCCTCCTCCCCTCGCAGCGCCGGGCCGGCACGGTGTCCCCCTGTGCCGGACACCCCATTCACGCGGTCAAGTTGACGCTTGGCCTCGTCCAACATCTGCCGACGCACAAGTTTCCGAAACTCCGGTGTCGTCGGGATTTCCATCGTCCCAATCGCCTTTCTCTGCCTTCACCCGATGGTTCGAAAACTATCGGGAAGGGGTTCGCAGATGGGCGAATTTCGTTCGGAGGACAGCGAAATGTCTTCCTTGGTTGAAATGCAAAATCTGGTTCACGAAGCTGCGGATTACACCGCGCATTCCGACAACTGGAAAGACCGGGTGCAGGCGGCGGCGCGCGCATTCGGTTTCGGTTGGTCGCGTACCAAAGACCTCTACTACCAAGACGCCCGCCGTGTGAACGCGGAGGAAATGGACCGTGCCCGAAAGGTTGTCAGAAGGCTCAAGAATGAGCGCCAGCGCCGGGAGGCAGCGGAGCATGTCGCGTGGCTCCGGCGAACCGTCAAATCGCTTCGCGCGGGCGGTGCGGACTTGGACGGCGGGAGCCTTGATGCTCTTGAGCGCCTGGCTGGCGTCGTTGGCGCAGAAGGCGGCGCCGTGGTGGCCATGGCCGCCGAAAACCACCCCCGCCGACGCTCAACAGATTGAACAGGAGGACTAGCAGATGACGACGCGCAAGCCCGTGACCATCCCCGCAATCCCCGCCGATGAGGCATTTGCCAACCGCATTGTCTCGGATCGTGACGCCGCCGTGGTCGAGGAAACCCGGCTTCGGGAAGAACTGCTCACCCGCGAAAGCTACTACGACCGGGAAATGACCCGGCTGATTGCCGAGCGCGATGCTGAGGTGAATTCGCTCGGGCTCCAGATTGTGCAGCAGGGCCGCATCATCGGTGCGGCTGATCGGGCGCTTGAGCACCTGGCCTTGCCGAAGGTGCAGGAAGAGCCCGCGCCTCCCGTAGCTATGGCGGCGGAATAGCCATGGCCATCAAGGAAAAGACCGCAACGCTCAAGGACGTGCGCTACGCCCTCGAATTCGGCGGCGAACGCCTCCTGCGCACTTATACCCATGATGAGCACCAGAAGGGGGGGGGCACGTTTCACCCTGAGCCGAACCGGCGTTCCGGTATCGGCGCCCGTCGCGTCGGCTATCTTGGCCGATCCACATGTAGTCGCCATCGAGGACGGGCTTCTTCCCGGCCATTCGCAGCAGTTCGAATGGAGGGTTGAATGAGCCTTTCCGAGCCCACCAAATCCACCCGCGCATGGCAGCGTCGAAGCGCCGCCATCAACGACCAGCTTCGTAAGGCCCTAAAGGCGCGAGGCATCACCACCGACAAGAAGCGCCGGATAGCTATCCAGCTTGCCGCCTCAGGCCGGGCCGACATGTCCGACAAGGCCAAGCTGCGCCTCGCTGCCCGCCGGAAGGATGGTGGCAAATGAGCGGTGAAATCAACATCTGGGACATGAGCGAGGACCAGCGCCGCGCGGAGATCGTCAAGCGCGCCGCGTCCGGTGCGAGAAGGGCTCTTGGACTGCGCGACTATATCCGCGTGGAGCCCACGCCAAAGCCGATTTATCCGCGTCCGGCGGTAGGCCCAATCTCGCTACGTCTTCCCACCTGGCGGCGCATTCTGGCCGAAGTGGCAATCGCCCACGGTATTCCGCCCATCCTGATCTTGGGCCGGCAGCGGCGCCGGGAAATCATGGCCGCACGTCATGAGCTTATGTACCGGCTCAGCACCGAGACAACGATGAGCCTGAGCGCCATCGGCAAAAAGCTGGACCGGGATCACACGACGGTCCTTTCCGGCATCAAGGCCCATAAGCGCCGCCATAATCTGGATGGCGACAATGGGTGATGTGGTGAAATCAAATCGTGGCGGCGGGGAGGTTTCTCTTGGCGGAGACCCCGCTCGCCACGCCCTCAACCTCTGTTCTCAGCAGAGGTCAATTCCAATGCAGATCTATGGAGCAGACCGGCAATGACGGCTCATATTATCCCATTCAAAGACACGGCGGAAGCACAGTTCCGGCGCCACGTGCGCGAAGCTATTCGCAAGACGCCGCTGCTCAACAAGAGCGAGCGCGATTTTGCGCTGGGTATCGTCAATCTTTGGTTCGTTCATCGTAACGGCGATGGCTTCATTCACCCTGGCGCTGAGCGGCTAGCCAAAAAAGCCCGCGTCTCTCTTCGGTCGGCAAAAACCTATCTATCCCGGCTACGTGAGATGGCGGTTATCAGGGCCGTCGCCTATGCAAAGGGCGGGCGCAAGGCGACCCGATATGTGGTTGATCTGTCCCGGCTTATGGCGCTTTTCGATCCGCACGGCGTCGTCACCTTCGAGGGCCGGCTATCGCATATCTCGGAGCCGCCGAAGCGCCGGAATATGGGGCTGTCAAGCGTCGGATCGTACCTGCGTGGATTTGTGAAAACCGTGCAATTTCTGCACACGGTATATACTTCAGCGCATCAAATCGATTTCCCATCCTCCCAGGCCAGTGATCATCACCCGGCCTTCCCGCCTGCGGATGATCCGGGTCCACGCAGGTCCAGTTGGGAGCACTGGCCTGAAAGCGAGTTCCAATCCTTGGGCCTGCTGGAGATGGCAGCATGAGGCCGCTCCGCGAACATCAATCCGAAGCCATCCGTCTTCTCCGGCTGTCGCTCGCCAAGGGCAACAAACGCCCGATGCTTCAAGCTCCCACAGGGTTCGGAAAGACACTTCTCGGAGCTGCAATCACTCAAATGGCCCTCGATAAGGGTAACCGAGTTTGCTTCACAGTTCCGGCCGTCTCGCTGATCGACCAGACCGTCGAGGCGTTCCGGGCCGAGGGTATTACCGATATCGGCGTGATCCAAGCTGACCATCCCGGCACGGACAGCATGGCGCGTGTTCAGGTTGCCAGCGTTCAGACGCTCAGCCGGCGCATGTTCCCCGGAACCGACCTTGTGATCGTTGATGAGGCGCATCAGGCATACAAGACCGTGTTTCAGTGGATGGCAAACAACCCGAAACTGCCATTCGTCGGGTTGTCGGCAACGCCTTGGACCAAGGGCCTCGGCAAGCACTACGATGACCTGATTATTGCGGCCACCACCGCCGACTTGATCGAGCGCGGCTACCTCTCGAAATTTCGAGTTTATGCCCCGACGCACCCCGATTTGACCGGCGTTCGGACGCGGGCAGGCGACTATGCCGAGGACGATCTCGCTGAGGCAATGAGCAAGCCTCAGCTTACGGCCGATATTGTCTCGACGTGGATGCGTCTTGGCGAAAACCGCCCGACGCTATGCTTTGCCGTCAATCGTGCCCACGCAAAATTCCTCAAGGAAGAGTTTGAGCGAGCCGGGGCGCGGACTGGATATGTGGATGCCTATACCACACGCGACGAGCGCCAGCAGCTTGCCGAGGATTTCCAAGCAGGACGGGTCAAGGTGGTGGTCAATGTCGGCGTCCTGACCACTGGTGTGGATTGGGACGTCCGCTGCCTGATCCTGGCACGCCCCACCAAGAGCGAAATCCTGTTCACCCAGATAATTGGCCGTGCATTACGGACCGCCGAGGGTAAGGCCGACGCGCTGATCCTCGATCATTCCGACACGACGCTCCGGCTGGGCTTCGTGACGGACATTCATCACGAAACGCTCGATACCGGGCGAAAAAAGGAAAGCAGTAGCGGCCAGCGGGCGAAGCCGGTCAAGGCGCCAAAAGAGTGCCCGTCCTGCGCGTATCTGAAACCTGCGGGTGTTCATGCCTGCCCATCCTGCGGGTTTGCACCGGAGAAGATCGAGGAAGTCGAAACCATCGAGGGTGAGCTTGCGCAGGTGAAGGGGAAGCCCAAGACCTTCGACAAGGCAACCAAGCAACGCTGGTGGTCTGGTTTGCTCTGGTACGTGGATACGCGCGGCAAGAGTCGGGGTTGGGCCTCACACACATACAAGGACAAGTTTGGCGTCTGGCCGCGCGACCTTTTTGACCATGCCATCGAGCCTGATGGTGAGGTCAGGAATTTCGTTAAGCACAAGGCAATCCGCTGGGCGAAGGGGCAGGCGAAAAAGCAGGAGCAGGCACATGCGGCGTAGCTCCACTCCCATTGCCGCGCGCGCCGCTGGCCGCTGGCTCGAAATCTTGCCATCACTCGGCATCAACAGGGATTTACTGACAGGCAAGCACGCCGCTTGCCCGGTATGTGGCGGCAAGGACAGGTTCCGCTTTGATGATTTCGAGGGCAAAGGAACATGGTTCTGCGCCCAGGATCACAACACGGAAACGTCTAATGGCCGCGGATGCGCCGGGAACGGTTTCGCGCTGCTGATGGATTTCAAACAGTGCGACTTCGCCACGGCCGCACGAATGGTGGAAGACGTTATCGGCAAGGATAGTGCGCCTCTGGATATCCCGAAGGCCCAGCCAGAAGATGAGGCTAAGACGCGGAAGCTGATGGCCGGCATGTGGCAGGCATCGGTTCGCATATCGCCACGCGATCCTGTTGACCTTTATCTGGGATCGCGCGTCGGCAGATACGACCTCACGGGAAACGTACGGTTTTTGGCCAAGGGCAGACATTCGGCCAGTGGGCAGGACTTGCCGACGATGCTGGCCCGGATCACTGATCGGTTCGGGGACTCTTGCGGCCTGCATCGCACCTTTTTGACGCTGGACGGTAGGAAAGCCCAGGTCGAGCCTAACCGAATGATCCTCGGCAAAGTGCCGGATGGCAGCGCCGTCAGGCTCATGAAGGCAAATCGCACCCTTGGTATAGCGGAGGGGATTGAGACGGCCCTCGCGGCGGCGGTTCTGTTCAATGTCCCTGTCTGGGCCGCCCTAAATGCCGGCGCACTTGAACGATGGTCACCGCCGGAAGGCCTCGATGAAATACTGGTCTTTGGCGACAATGACGCCAATTGCGTCGGGCAGGCAGCGGCATATGCCTTGGCAAGGCGGCTAAACCAGCATGTTGTTGCGCAGGTCGTGTTGCCGCCGGACGGCGACACCGACTGGAACGATGTGCTGTTGCAGCGGAGGGCGGCAGCATGAACGTCCAGCAGCGCCTCGATGCCCTTCGTGATGAACTGGCCTATCTCGACCCGAGAGTGCCCGGCCTTCGCTCCCGCGTCGAGCGCATCCAGCGCCAGATCGCCATGCTGACGGAAGATCAGCGCGCGCCCCAGCCCATCCCAGAGCCGGTTCGGAGGCCGTATCGATGATGCCCGCCGTCCTGCGCCAGTCTGGTCCGAAATTCATGAAGGACGGCGTTCTGTTCACACCCCGCGCCATGATTGCGCAATGCGAGGTCTGCGGGATGGAGCATGCGCCATACGGGATCAAGGATGAACACGGCAAGCGGCTCTATTTCTGCCGGGAACATCTGCCCCAGGAAAGCGAAAGGAGAGGGTGATGAGTAGCGCACTCGCCACACCGCGCACCGTCCTCGACCTCATCGAAGAATATGACGAGAAGGTCGCCAATGCAGACGCCGTTGTCAAAGCGTATGAGGACGCTTGCAGCGCCGTTGAAATGGCCGGCTGCGTCATGGGCACCTATGCCGAGCCGGTGCTTCGCGGCAGGGCCTACGTCAACGCCAACGACATGCGCAAGAACCTGCTCAAGTCGGGCTGGAAGGCGATCTACAACCGCCTGAACATCGACATGATCGCCAGCGCCAACGACAAGCGCCTGTTCGAGCGCACGCTGGCCGATCCGCCGCCGCTCACCGCCGAAGTCGTCCGGTCCACCTTTGCGCATTATTACGCCAATCCGCGCCTGCACATTCTGCGCGGCTTGGCCGAGGCATTCGTGGGCCTAGATCCGGCCTACAAATCCCACGCAAAGGTCAAGATCGGCGTCAAGGGCCTGCCCAAGCGTGTAATCCTGCACAACGTCGCCGGCTATGGGTCGCCTCACGGCAGTTACGGCCGGGACCGGCTGCGCGACATCCTCAATGCGCTCGCTGCCTACCAGGGCAAGCCGCTCATGACGCATGGCGAGCTGTCGATGATCCTCGAAGACGGTGAAGCGCTGCGCGTTACCCGCGAGGTTCCGAAGGGCGACACAGCGTGCCAGCGCGCCAATTCGGATGAAACAGAAACCATCATCGGCCGCGACGTCTGGCTGAAACGCTACCATAACGGCAATGGCCACCTGTATTTCGGCCCGACCGCGCTGCTCGACATCAACCGTGGCCTCGCCGAATTCTACGGCGACGTGCTGCCGGACGTAGATCCCGAGAACCCCGAGCGCCAGCCCAGCACCGCCGTCGCCAAAGACCTGCAATTCTACTGGTCGCCGGACAAGGTGATTGCCGCGGCGCTGGAGTTCGCCGGCGTTCATGACCTGACCAAATGGGGCTACAACCCGCCGGAGCCGCTGCGCATTCTTGAGCCTTCATGCGGTGACGGGCGGATCCTCGACATGGTGACCAAGTACGGCCATCGGTCGCTTGGCATCGAGTACCACGCTGTTCGCGCCGCCCAGGCGCAGGCCAAAGGCCATAGCGTCGTGCTGGCCAACTTCCTCGAATGTCCGCCGTCGCCTGACTTCGACGCCGTGGTGATGAACCCGCCGTTCTATGGCCGGCACTACGTCAAGCACGTTCGGCACGCGCTGAAATTCCTGAGGCCGGGCGGCACGTTGGTGTCGATCCTACCCGCCACCGCTCATTACGACCATGGCGATCTTGAGGGCGAATGGCGTGACCTGCCTGTCGGCAGCTTCGCCGAGGCTGGCACTAATGTGCCCACCGGCCTTCTTCGCATCAAATCCTAACCACCAGAGAGACAGAGACATATGGGCAAACGCGGTCCAAAGCCAAAAGCAGGCGCTCGGGAGGCAAATGGTCGGCTCTCCCGGAAAAAACCAGACATCATGAAGCGGCTGGTCGGCATGCACGACAAGGACGAACGTGAAGCGATGCGCCCCGGCATCGAGGCGCGGCATCGGCATTATGGATTGGATCCCAGGATCGGGAAGGATCAAATGGCAGGATCATTCGTTGGCAGGCTCGCCATGTCTGGCGAAATCACGCAGCAGCAGTACGAGGCCGCGGTGCGCTATTGTGAGGTGTATCAGGAGATGCAGGCCACTGTCGGCGGCCCAAAGCCCTCGGGCGCGGTGAACCTCAACGCCACTCGGGGCATGCCGGCGCCGGAGAATGTCGAGCGCTCGAAGAAGGCATTGGCTGACTGGCGTGCCGCGGTCGCCGCCGTGCAGGAGCGCCAAAACGAGGTCAGGGCAGGCGGGGCGCTGATCGCCGCGCTGGACTACTGCGTTCTCCGGGATGAATCGCACACGCACATGATTGGCTGGATGCGCGAAGGGCTCAACGCTCTGGCCCGGCACTTCAAGATTGGGGACAAGCGCAAGGCCGCTTGACGTTTATCAGCAAATCAGTCAGAGTTTTTACGCTAAGGCGTAAACCGCCGAAAATAGAGCCCGCCGTGCGCGGGCTTTTTGTTGCCTGCACCCCAGCATCGAAAGGACTGCTCCATGCGCATTTTCCCGCGCCTGTTCGCTATCGTCCTTGCGGCCCTGTTCTGGCCTATCACCGCCGCCATCTCGGCAGTGGAGCGGCACGTCTGGCCCAAGCTCGAAGCCCACGACATTCTCGACCTGACCCATGCTGTCCATGCCACCGGCGCCGCCCAGGAGTCGGCACGAAGTCGGTTCTCCGCCTTCGTTATGCGGCTACTCGACCACGACCTCTACGTCGCCGGCCATTTCGACCCGGGGCGAAGTCTGGTCTAGCCACACTTGATTGATTTCGGTCGGGCGCTTCGGCGCTCGGCCTGTTCACCCAACTATTGCAGAAAGCGCAATGGTTCGATGAGCAGGTTCAGGCTCCTTTGCGGGGGGGCCTTTTTTATTTCAGCCCTCCGGTTCTGCCGAGGGGCTTTTCTATTGCGGGAGCTCAGCACAATGATGCTTGCAAACGCTCTTGCGCTCGGAGCGATAAGGCGAGGTGGCGGGGGTGCATCCTACGACCCGGACGCCGAGGCCCTCTTCGCCCGCTTTACCACTCCACCGACGCAAGGGCGCAAAGGCCTTATCAACACGCTCATCGTAGCGCTGAAGGGCGCGGGGGTGTGGAGCAAGCTCGATGTGCTCTGGCTGGCCGGCGCCGACGCCCAGGCAACGCGCCGCAACTGGATTGCCGACCAGTATAATCTGGGCGCGGTTTCGTCACCGGTGTTTACCATAGATCGTGGCTATCAGGGCGACGGATCGGCGGGCTATCTCTCGACCAGCTTCAACCCCTCAACCGCCGTAAGTGCGAAATTCACCCGCAACAGCGCCTCCATCTTCCTCTGGTCTCGCACCGATGTGGACAACCAGCAGGCGATGGGCAACGGCAACACGGTGCTTGTGCCGCGCTCGTCTGTGGATGCGACCTGCCGGGTGAACAATGCCGGGACCGCGACGGCCAGCACCGGCGGCCAGTCTCGGGACGCCCTGGGCTATTTTAGCGCCATTCGGAGCGGGGCCAGCAATGAGCGCCTGCGCCGGGGCGGCGTGACGATTGCCACCAGATCGGACGCCGCTTCGTCGGCGCCAGATAACAGCGAACTGACCTTCCTGCGCCGCAACACATTCTATTCCACGCTTCAGCTTGCGGCGGGTGGATTTGGCGCGGCCCTCACCGATGCCGAGGACGGGGCTCTGTGCGCCGCCATCACCGATTATCTTCAGGCCATAGGAGCCGCAGCATGACCGTTCAAGCATGGATTTTGATGACCATCGAGCAGAAGGCGGCCGCGATCCTTCTCGATGATGAAGAGGTCATGCTTGGCCCGCGCGAAATCGAGAACCCCTTGGCCAATAATCTTGGGCTGGGTGTCTTGGTCGGCATGTGGGTCGCGCCGGCGCGCCTGCTCAATGACCCTGACTATCAGCGCTGGGTTCCGACCATGGGCGGCCTGCCCATTCATGTGCTCGACAGCGAGACCTTGTTCCCGCCTGTCTCGACTGAAATCTGACCAGGAGGCTGGAAATGGCCAACCGAGTAGAAGCGCAGTCTGTGGGTCGCATGGTCCTGGTCACGCCCAGCGACACCACCCGAATGGAGCCAACTGTCGGATTGGCAGTCAACGCCGATGGCGATGTCAACGTGCAATGCGTCGGTATGGTGGCCCCGGTTGTTCGGTCGGTTGTCGCTGGTGTCGACTATCCGTGGCGGGCGATCGCCGTTTATGCCACCAGCACCACCGCTACCGGCATCGTCGCGCTGTATCAGGACTAAAGCGCTCGCGCCGGTAGAACAAAACTATCGCGCAACCCGTGCGATGACCGGCCCATGTGTCAGAATACACGGGGTTCCAAGAACTGAAATTCCAACTTTCATCGAGCGACCAAGCGGGAACGCAGTCGCGAGAGGGGTTTAGCCATGGCGGCGCTCAAGAACGCCAGACACGAACGATTTGCGCAGGGCCTCGCTAGCGGCAAAACGGCGGAAGAAGCCTACGTCGAGGCGGGCTTCAGGCCCAATCGGGGCAATGCCGCCCGCTTGAAAGCAAATGAAAGCATACGGGCCCGCGCCAAAGAACTCACCGAGCGGGCCGCCGAAGGCGTGGTCCTCACCAGGCAATGGGTGCTGGAGCAGCTGGCCGATAATGCGGCTAAAGCCAAAAAGGTTGGCGATTTTGGTCCGAGCAACAAAGCGATTGAGCTGATCGGCAAGCACCTCGGCATGTTCGCTGGATCGGGCGGAGATGACGATGAAACGCCGCCAAGCCTCAATATCGATATTACGGTGCGGGACGCTGTAGGCGATGTCCGCATCACTAAGCCTGAGCAAACCGCAACAGATATTTCTTAGCGGGCTCAATACCAAGTTCAGGAGCTATGTCGGCGGGTTCGGCTCGGGCAAGACTTTTGTCGGCTGTTTGGACCTGCTGATCTTCGCCGGCCGCCATCCTGGCGTTGCTCAAGGCTATTTCGCCCCAACCTATCGGGATATTCGAGACACGTTCTGGCCCACCATTGAGGAGGCGGGCGAATTGCTCGGCTTCCGCTGCGTGGTGCGACGGGCGGACAAGGAGGTCCATCTTTATCGCGGCAAACACTATTACGGCGTGATCATCTGCCGCTCGATGGACGATCCCGGCGGAATCGTCGGGTTCAAGATTGCCCGGGCGTTGGTGGACGAGATCGACATTCTGCCGATCGACAAGGCAACGGCCGCGTGGCGCAAGATCATCGCTCGCCTGCGCGTAGTGATCTCCGGCGTGGTCAACGGCATCGGTGTCACGACGACGCCAGAGGGTTTCAAGTTCGTCTACCAGACGTTCAAGGCGGCGGGGAACGCCGACTATTCCATGGTGCAGGCCAGCACCTACGAGAACGAGACCTATCTTCCGCCCGACTATATCCAGTCGCTTCGGGACAGCTATCCGCAGGAATTGATCGACGCCTATCTGATGGGCGAATTCGTCAACCTCACCAGCGGGACGGTCTACCGAAACTATCGGCGCGAGGATTGCCGGTCGGCTGAGACGATCAAGGACGGCGAGCCGCTGCATATCGGCCAAGACTTCAACGTCAATGACATGGCCTCGGTGGTTTTCGTGGAGCGCGGCGACGCCTGGCATGCGGTTGCAGAGTTGGCCGGCATTCTCGATACGCCTGCGCTGATCGAGGCCGTCAATAACAAGTGGCCCAATCGGGTCATCAACATTTACCCCGACGCCTCGGGCAACTCGCGCAAAACCGTCAATGCGTCGGTGTCAGACCTGACCTTGCTGCGGTCGGCAGGTTTCAAGGTCTTTGCGCGGGAAACCAATCCGCCCGTCAAGGATCGCATTCTGGCGGTGAACGCTGGCTACACCAAGGGCCGGCTCAAGGTGAACGACAAGGCCTGTCCCAAATTCGCGGAAGCGCAGGAACAGCAGGCCTACGACAAGAACGGCGAGCCCGACAAAAAGACCGGCCACGACCATCATAACGACGCCGCCGGGTACTTCGTGCATTGGAAAATGCCGGTGCTGCGGCCCAGGAAAATCATTGATCCAGCCTCTCGCATTCGTCCCGGCGAGGGGGCCTGGTTGGGGTAGCTCATGGCCAAGACCGACAGCAAAGACGACATCCTCGCCGCCGGCAAAAAGGCCTTCACCCTGTGTGAGGACCGCGCCAGCGACAACCGCCAAGCCTACAAGGATGATATTCTGTTCGTCCGCGCCCGCGAGCAGTGGCCGGAAGCCATTCGCAAGCAACGCGAGGCTGAGCAGCGCCCCTGTCTGACCATCGACAAGCTTGGACCTGTCATCCGGCAGGTGGTCAACGATAGCAGGCAGAACAAGCCATCGATCAAGGTGCATCCGGTCGACAGCAACAGCGATCCCGAGACCGCAGAGATCATCAACGGTCTCATTCGCAACATCGAATACACTAGCAATGCCGATGTGGCTTATGACACAGCCGTTGAATGCGCGGTTGGAGGTGGGTTTGGCTATATCCGCGTCGGGTTGGATTATGCCTACGACGATACCTTTGACCTCGACATTCGGATCGAGCGCGTTGCCAACCCGCTGAGCGTCTATCCCGACCCTCATTCCACGGCGGCCGATAGCTCGGACTGGAATGACGCCTTTGTGGTGGATCGGCTGAGCCGCGAGGCCTTCAAAGAGCAATATCCCAGGGCCACAGCGACCGATTGGGATAGTGACGCGTGGAACGATAGCGGTGACTGGCTCGATAGCGACGGGGTGATGGTTGCCGAGTGGTGGCACCGCGAAACCTACGACAAGACCATCGTCAAAACCACGGCTGGCCAGATTTATGACGAGAAGGATCTGACGGACGATCCTGATCTTGCGTTTGGAGTGGAGGCGGGCCTGTTGGTTCTGGCCACCGATAAGCTCGGCCAGCCGATCCGGCGCGTGGTGAAGTGCTATCGCGTGATCCAGCGCATCATGACTGGCGCCGAAATCCTGTCCGAACGTGAATGGCCCGGCCAGTATATCCCCATTGCGCCGGTTTATGGCGATGAGTTCTGGATCGACGGCAAGCGCTATCTGCGGTCCCTCATCAATGGGGCCAAGGACGCCCAGCAGATGCAGAATTTCTGGCGCACGGCGGGAACGGAGCTTGTCGCACTTGCGCCGCGCGTCCCCTATATCGGGGAGGAAGGGGCGTTCGATGTTAGCCCGGAGAAATGGAGCACGGCGAACACCAAGAGCCACCCGTTTCTTGAATACGCCCAAGGCACCCAGGCGCCGAAGCGTCAGCCGCTCGACAGCGGCGTGGCCGCCGGCTCGATGCAGGAAGCGCTCAACGCCTCTGATGACATCAAGGCCATCACCGGCATTTATGACGCCTCTCTGGGCGCGCGGTCGAACGAAACCAGCGGCAGGGCCATCATTGCGCGCCAGCGCCAGGGCGATAATTCGACGTTCCATTTCATCGACAACCTGGCTCGCGCCATTCGACACACTGGCCGGATCATCATTGACTTGATCCCGCATGTGTATGACGCGCCGCGCATTGTCAGGGTCATTGGCGAGGATGGCTCGCATCACCCGCAGCCGGTGAACCAGCAAGCCCCATTGATCGACAGAGAAACCGGCGCACCCAAGCAGGACGAGCAGGGCCAGGCGATCATGGCCATCCATGACCTGACCGTAGGCAAATACGACCTGACCGTCTCGACGGGGCCAAATTATCAGACCATGCGGCAGGAAACGGCCGAGCAGATGATGCAGCTCATTCAGGCTTATCCTGATGCCGCGCCGCTCATTGGCGACATTCTGGTCAAATCGCTGGATTGGCAGGGCGCAGACGAGATTGCAGAGCGTTTGAAAAAGATGCTGCCGGCCCAGATCAAGGGCGAGCAGCATATCCCGCCCGAAATCCAGCAGGCCATTGAGCAAGGCAAGCAGATCATCGACCAACTCACGGCTGAAATCGAAAAGCTGAAGGCTGGCGGGCAGGCGGCCATGGCCAAGATTGAAGCCGACAAGCAAGCCAAGGCTGCACAGCTCGCATCCGACCAAGAAATGACCATGGCTGAAATCGCCAGCCGCGAAGCCATTGCTCAAGCCGAAATAGATTCGCGCGAGCGCATCGCCGTCGCGACTGCTGAAGCCAACGCTCGCCAACGCGTCATTGCCGCCGGTGTCGCCGCCAATACCCCGCAGCCGGGTTAAGTATCTCCACCTCGCACCAACCAAAATCAGGAGTGCAACGTCTATGTCCGACGAACAGGAACCTATTGTCGCGCCCGAACTGCCCGAACCGGCAGCAATCGCACCCGCAGTAGAGCCCGAAACCGAAGCCCCGGAACTGGCGACCGATGTCGGCGGCGATGAGGCGCCGGAACCCGAGGATAGCGGCGACGGCGGAGAGCCAGCTGAGCCCGAGTATGTCACGCTCGAGCGCAACGGCAAGCAGTACCAGGTCCCCAAGGAGCTTGAGGGTGAATTCCTCATGCAGGGGGATTACACCAAGAAAACGCAGACGGTCGCTGAAAAGGCCAAGGCACTGGAGGCCCGCGAGGCGGCGCTTGTCCAGCAAGCCGAGGCCACGGATGCTGAACTCGATGCGCGCGCCACGCTGAAAGGCGTGAACGCACAGCTGGCCGAATATGCCAAGCTGACCCCTGCCGATTGGCAGGCCCACATGCAGACCGATCCGCTGGGCACCCAGCAGCACCGGATGCAATTTGAAGACCTGAAGGCCCAGAAAGCTGAGCTTGAGGGCATCGTCAACAACGCCAGCAACGAACGGACTGAGAAAGCGCAGCAAGACCTTGCCAAGCGCGTTCAGGAAACCCTTGAAGCTGCCCCTACTATCATCCCCGGCCTGACTGCCGAAACGCGCGGACCTGCTATCGACAAGCTGGTCGCCTTTGCAACCTCCGAGGGCATCCCGGAGCAAGTGCTGAAGGCGAACTGGAGCCCTGTGCTTCTTGGCTTGTTGCACAAGGCCCATATCGGCGCCCAGGCCATCGCAAAACAGGCCGCTCCCAAGGCGCCGCCCAAAGCTCCCGTCACGCCTCTGGTCACTGTGAAAACCGGTTCCAGCCCAACGGCTTCCAAGTCGCTGGCTGACCTAGCCGATTCCGATGACATGGAGGCCTATGCGGCGGCGCGGGCGGCCGGGAAAAAGCGGTAACCCCTTCAAGGAACCCCAGAAATGGCAAACACCACCCTTACCGCGAGTATCATCGCGGCCGAGGCCATCACCATTCTCGACAATGAGCTGGTTATGGCCAAGCAGGTTTTTCGTGGCTACGAAAACGAATTCGACAAGAAGATCAACGGCTATACGGTTGGCGAGGAAATCTCCATCCGCAAGCCGACCGACTTCACCGTCCGCACCAATGCCACTATGGCGGTGCAGGATGTCACCGAAGGCAAGACCACCATTAAGGTGGATCAGCGTCGCGGTGTCGATTTCGAGTTCACCAGCCAGGACTTGACCCTCAAGATTGGCGACCTCTCCGAGCGCGTCATCAAGCCGGCCATGGTTCAGCTCGCCAACTCCATCGACACCTACCTGATGGGCCTCTATCGTGATGTCTATAACTGGGTCGGCACTCCCGGACAGGTCATCAACTCCTATGCCGACTTCGCCCTGGCGCCGGAACGCATGGACGAGTATGCCGTGCCGTCCGAGCGGTCTTCCGTCCTGTCTCCGCAGGATCATTGGGGCTTGCTTGGCTCCCAGACTGCGCTCTATATGAGCGACGTGGCCAAGGGTGCCTATCGCAAGGGCTCCCTTGGTGAAATCGGCGGCGTCGATACCTTCATGTCGCAGAACGTGCCGACCCATATCGTCGGCGTGGCCACCGGTACGCCGCTGGTCAACGGCGCCAATCAGGACACCACCTATGCTCTGACCAAGGACACCGGCACCCAAACGCTGGTGACCAAGGGCTGGACCAATAGCGTCACCGGCATCCTCAAGGCTGGCGACGTGTTTACAATTGGTGGTGTTTACGCGGTCAACCCGGTGACCAAGGCCACGCTGCCGTTCCTCAAGCAGTTCGTGGTGGTGGCCGACGCCAATTCTGGCGCGTCGACTGGCCCCGCCACTCTGACCATCGCCCCGGCCATGATCGCCTCCGGTGCGTTCAAGAACGTGTCGGCAGGCCCGGCAGACAACGCGCCTATCACCGTGATGGGTACTGGCGGCACCGGCTATCGTCAGAACCTCGCGTTCCACCGGAACGCGTTTGCTCTGGTCGCCGTGCCGATGGTCTCGCCTCCGGGCGCCGTCGATGTGGCCCGCAAGAGCTACAAGGGCCTGAACGTCCGCGTGATCCCCGTCTATGACGGCACGAACGACAAGAGCGCCTGGCGCTTGGACGTGCTGTTCGGTGGCAAGACCATCGACCCCCGCCTGGCCGTGCGTATGTCCGGCAGCGCCTGACAATCCGGCCGGATTAAACACCGCCGGGGGCTTACGAGCCCCTGGCGCCTCTCTTCTAGGGGTTGTCCATGTCCAATTATGCAGAACTTCAGGCTCAAGCGCTCGATTTTATGGAGCGCCAGGGGCAGGCCGGGAAGGCTGCGGACTGGATCGCGCTTGCAGAAGCGCGGCTCAACCGAAAGCTGGGGGCAGTTGAAACCGACGCGCTAATCACTGGCGTCATCGGTTCGCGCTCGATCAATGTATCATCTCTGGCCATGGTGCAGCCGATAGCGCTGTATCTCGCCGTGGCCGGAAATGATGAATTGCCGATCCTGCCGAGAGCGGAGGGAACATTCCCCTACCGCGCAACGCCCGGGGCACCCCAGATCTGGGCCGTGAACAGCAACGACATCACGTTCGATTGCCCGGTGGATCAGAGCTACCCGTTCAGGCTCCGCTTCCGGCAGCGGTTCGCCCTTGCCACCAGCAACACGAACTGGCTGCTGGCCAATCACCCCGACCTCTATCTCGCCGCCACCATCATGTGGGGCGCCGGTTACAATGAGGATTGGAATGGAGGGTCGATCTGGAAAGGCCTTCTCGATGAAGGGCTGCGCGAGGTTCGAAGCGAGATTGCCAAAAACAAGATATCTGTAGCCACGCTTGATCCCGCGCTAGGCATGTTTGGACGGGGCGGAGGCGCGCGCTGATGCAGTTCCCATTCGGCCCTCTCGCGCCCGACCGCACGGCCGGAACGCCTAGCATTTGCATGGTTGCAAGCAATGTCCTGCCCAAGGCCATGGGGTACGGCCCTCGGGCGCAATTGGTGACGGTCGAGACCGCAGATGCGCTACCGGGCGAGCCGCGCGGCATGATTACCTGTCTCAAGCGCGACGGCTCAACTGTAGTTTTCGGCCTTACGGTCGATGCGCTCTATCGGTTGGGTGTCGATTTTACATGGACTGCCGTCGAAACGGGGTTCAACTGTACCAGCGGCGACGATTGGTCATGCATTCAGTTTGGCAATTTTCTGCTGTTCACCAACACCAGCGATGGTCTTTGGGCCTATGATATGGAGAGCGGCAGTGCCCCGACATATATCCCTGAAGCAGGTGATCCACGCGAAATCGAAGTCATTGCGAACATGGTGTTTGCTTTCGACTGCAAGGACGACCAGGGGGACCGCAACAACCGCCTGATCCGCAATAGCGATTTCAACAATCATCTGGAATGGGCCAAGCGCGCGGCAGACCAGCAGCCGCTTGAGACGGGCGGCGAGCTTCGTGGCGGGTTCAATTTGCGCAATGGCGCAGCGGTCATCGTGCAGGCCACGGCGATGCGTCTGTTGCAGTTCGGCAATGCTGGCGGCGGGGCGCTCTATTCCTTGCAGGAGATCAGCCTTGAGCGCGGTGCTGTGGGGCGGAAATCCTGCGTGGCTTTTGACGGGGTGCTCTATGGCATTTCCACCAATGGGTATTTCCGGTTCTCGCTCAGCGCCGGCCTGGAAATGATCGGCGCGCATTTCATCGATGAGCAATTGCTGTCCCGCGTTGGCCTGGCGGATTTGGCGAAGGTTCAGGGCGCAATCGACCCGGCCCGGAAAATCGTGCTGTGGCGATATCCCGACAAGGGCGCTGCCGATCCAAATCGCACTTCGGCGCTATACGGCTATCGCTGGGATACTCCAGAAAATCCCTGGTTCACCTGGGATGAGGAAATTACCTATCTCAGCCGCGTGGCAACGGCGGGCTATACGCTGGAAGACCTCGACGCCTTCGGCACGGTGGACAGCATCACCATTTCTTGGGACGACAGGTTTTGGCAGGGTGGCCAGCAGGTCTTTGCCGCGCTCGGCCCGGACCTGAAATACGCAACATTCTCCGGCCCCAATGCTGCGGCGCGCATCGTCACGTCCACCCAGAACAGCCCGATTTCGACGCTGATCGGCTGGGCTACGCCCATTGACGACTGCCCCAACTCAATGCTGGCCCTGGGCGTGGCCGATGCGCTCTCGGACGCGTTGGCTTGGAAGCCGGGCGCGGCGAAGGTTTCCGGTGGTCGGGTGGGGTTGCGGGGCAGGGGGCTCAATATCGCCTTTGACTGGTCGGCACCGGCCGGGGCCACCTGGTCCTTTGTCCATGGCGTGGACCATATCAAGGCGGCCGGAGGCGGGCCAAAATGAGCTACACCGTCAATGGTGGGGCAATCCTCACCGAGTGCATCAGTCTCAGCGATGACACGCCGACCGACCTTATGACCGCCTCGGGCAAGACGCTCATTGTGGCGCTTTATGTGGCTGAAACAGGCGGCGGCACCCCAAGCGTTACCATCGAGAAATTCAGCGGCGCAATGTCGTGCCATTTGCTCAAGGACAAGGCTTTGCAGGCCGGCGAACTGATGCTTCTGGACATTCTGATCAACTTCAAGACCGGAGACATTCTCCGCGTCACCGGTTCTCCAGGCGGCTCCATGGACGTCTGGGTATCGTATCTGGCGGGTGATAAGACCGCGCTGGGATCGCCCGGCTGGCGCTGATGCAGGTCACATTGCTGGACACGGCCCAGATCGACCGGAATTGGGACGTGATAGCCGAAATGCTGGCGCCGGCGCTGGCACATGACCCGGATTTCAGCATGGAGACGCTTTACGGGCGGCTGCTGGATCGCACCTCCTTGCTGTTTTTCGGCAATGAGGGCGCCAACGGGCTACTTGTGGTCTCGGTCGATGATGAAGACGGCGACCTGATCGCATGGACCACGGCCATAGCCGGGCGGATCGAGGGCGGCCCCAAGGCCCGGCTGGCACGGATGCGACAGGGCATCAGGGCGATTGAGGACGTGGCCCGAATTGCCGGGTGCAAGGCGCATCGGATTTGCGGGCGGAATTACGCCCGGATTTTCCCAGATTATCAGCCCATCAAGGGCTTTCGGAACGGTTTGGAAAAGAGGCTCTGACATGGGCGGCGGTGGCACAACTACGACTTCCTCGAGCAGCGGCCTGAACAGCCCCTCGCTCAACAGCGCTGTGGATCTGATCGGGCGTCAGCTCAGCGGCAGTTTGGACCAGGGCTCGAAGGTCTTTGACCAGTCGCTCTATCCGGGCCTGTCCAGCCAGACGCAGGCCGGCGTGTCGGGGCTGACCAGCAATCCGAACAATTCGATCTTTTCTCAAGGCATCTCCGACACTCTGCGCGGCCAGGCCGATATTGCAGCCGGGAACGTCCAGAATGATGCGCTGAGACAACGGGCGCTGGATGACGCACTGACAGCCAGCAATTCGGTATTCACCGCTTCCGGGCGGTTCGGCTCTGGTTCCCACGCCACTAATCTGGCGGAGGGGGCAACCAATGCACTGGCCGGGCTCGACTATCAGCGACAGCACCAGGCCATCCAGAACCTTCCGGGGCTCTACCAGGCATCGATGCTCCCGGCTTCGGCGCAGCTTCAGGCGGGTCAGATCATGGATGCCGACGCGCTCGCAGCCCGCCAAGGGGAGGCAGACCTGTTCGACCGCCTCAATAACCGCACATGGAACGATCTGGCGCGCGGCACGAGCATTCTGGCGGGAACGGCGCCAAGCGCAGGGACGACAAATACGCAAACCCAAAGCCAGCAAACGCCTTGGTGGCAAACGCCGCTCCAAATCGGCGGCTCTATTTTTGGGGCGTTGTTCTAGGAGCATATCATGGCTGATTTTAAACCCCAGCGTATCGGCCAGTTTCTCGGCCTTGGCGATAACCCGCTCTATCAGGCGTTCAATGCGAACCGAAACGCCTTTATCGGCGGCTTTTCGAGCATGGGTGAGGACCCGCTAAACCCATGGAAGGGCTTCGGGGCCGGCTTTCAGCGCGGGGCAGATGTTGACATGGAGCAGGCAAAGCTTGCCCAGCAGCAGGAACAGCAGAACGCCACCACCGAGTGGCTCCGGGCTAACTATCCGCAATATGCCGACCTGCCCCCCGCCCAGGGCTGGCAAGCGGCCATGGCCGATCTGTCGCGGGCACAGAGTGGAGCAAATCAGGAATCGTTCTTCGGCAATATCGTCCCCATGCAGGACGAGAGCGGAAATGTCGTTCTCGGGCAGGCCAGCAACCGTGGCAACTGGCAACCTTTGCAGGGAGCCCAAGGCTATACACCCGCGCCGACGACAAAGCAGATCGATACCGGAACGGAAATCATCACGCAGGACGTTTACGGCAACGAGCTTTTCCGTACTCCCAAGCAGAACCAGCAAGCGGCGTTCGATACCGCGACCGGCGCAGGGCTCGGAAAGTCGAACGCAGAAAATATAGCAGCCTACGAGAGCATGGAAAGCAAGATGCCGGGGCTCCGCAACGTCATAGGCGAACTTGGCGAGCTCGCAAAGACGGCGACCTATACGCGTTCGGGGCAGCTTATCGACGCCGGCATGCGAGAGCTTGGGATGGAGCCGAGTGAAGCGGCTATTGCCCGTACCCGGTATATCGCCATCGTGGATAACCAGGTTCTCCCACTGCTGCGCGATACGTTTGGCGCCGCTTTTACGGTGCAGGAGGGGGAAAGCCTGCGGGCTACTCTGGGCGATCCGAACAAGTCGCCCGCCGAAAAGCAAGCGGTGCTCGAATCGTTTATCGCCCAGAAAGAGCGCGACGTCGCTGCCATGCGCAGCCGCATCCCCGGACAGGGCGGGCAGACCTCCGGCGGGCTTCAGTGGAGCATCGAATAATGGCGACATTGAACATCGGGGGGCAGCGGGTGAAGGTCAGCGATGACTTTCTGCGCATGTCCCCGGAACAGCAGAATGCGGCGGTCGAGGAAATCGCAGCGTCTCTAGGTGGGCGGCCCGATGCTTACGATGCCGCTCTTGCGGATGCGTCTGCGCGCAGCCAGGCGCTGCAATTCAACCCCAATGCACCAAAGGAGGCGGGGCGTCCTGATCTGATGGGCGCGACGGCTGCAACACTAGGTGGCTTGGTCAATGGAATCCCCGTGCTCGGCCCGATGGTCCAGAATACGTCTGATGCTCTTATCGGGGCGGGATCGCAGCTGATGGGCGGCAATTACGGCGAAACGGTGCGAGGCCTGCAAGAGCGCCGCGCCCAGCTGTCCGAGGCCAACCCGGTTGCCGATATTGCTGGCAATCTCGCCGGCGGTCTGGGGGCCTATGGCGGCCTCGCTAAAACCGCAGGCGGTGCGGCGGCGCTGGGTCTTGAGGGCAGTCTTGGCGCCCGGATCGGCAATTCGGCGGCTTCGGGCGCGGCGATCTCGGGGGCGGATGCTGCGTTCAAGGGCGGAACTGCGAATGATATTCTGACTAATGCCGCTTATGGTGGCGGAATCGGGGCTGTTACCCCTCCTATTGCGTCCGGGCTCGGACTCGCGGCCAGGGCTATCGGGTCGAAAGTTGCCCCGACCATTGCTGGCGCGATTCGGCCCGCCGAGGAGGCATCCCGCCGCACCGGGCAGGTGTTCGCCCGTGATATGCAGGTCAACCCCGGCGGCATGTTCAATGCCGCCGATGAGGCCTTGGCGCGCCAGGCCGGAATTCCGCTGATGAATGTGGACCGGGGCGGCGAAACCGCCCGGGCCTTGGCGCGGTCGGTGGCGAACCAGAACCCGGAAGCTCGGTCGATCATCACCAAAGCGGCGGATGAGCGGTTCGAGAGCCAGGGCCTTCGGGCGATTGATTTCATCAAGCGGCTAACCGGTGGTGCGGTGGATGATCTGGGCTATCAGAAGTCGATCCGGGAGGTGGCCAAGATGGTCAACAAGCCTCGGTACGATGCCGCATTCAACCATCCGCAGGCTCAGAACGTCTTCACCGCAGACTTGCAGGAGTTGATGCAGTCCCCAGCCATCCAGCGCGCCATCACAATGACGCAGGGCCGAGGGAAAGACCTCGCCGCTATCGATGGCTTTGTGCCGGTGCAAAACCCGTTCCGGCAGGGCCAGGATGGCGTCTGGCGCCTGGTGCAGAAGGCCAATGGCACCTTGGCGGTTCCGAACCTGCAATTCTGGGATCAGGTCAAGCGCAATCTGGATGGCATGATTGGTGTGGCCCAGCGCGGCGGCGACAATACCGAGTTGTCCATTCTGACGCAGCTCAAGAACAAGCTTGTTGGCAGTCTCGACGGTGCAGTCCCGCAATATCGGACTGCCCGGCAGGGCGCAGCTTCATTCTTCGACGCCGAGGATGCTCTTGAGGCCGGCAAGAAATTTGCCACCCAGCCGCGAAACGTACCCGAGGCGCGGAAAGCCTTTGAGGCCTTCAATCCAACCGAAAAGCAGGCGTTTCAGACGGGCTATGCGTCCGAATTGATTGATCGTATTCGCTCAACCCGCGACCGCGTGAACGTCATCAATCAGGTGTTCGGCAGCCAGTCGAGCCGCGAAATGGCGGAACTGGTCTTCGGCCCGACCAGGGCCCGGCAGTTGGAGGCCTATGTTCGGGTTGAAGGCCTTGCGGATGCGATTCGCGGGGCGCTGGGCAATTCAACGACTGCCCGGCAGCTTGTAGAGCTCGGTATCGGCACTGGCGTGGGCGGTGCTGCTGGCTTCGGCATTTCAGGAGGCAATTTCGGGACCGCTATTCAAGGCGCTGCGCTCGGTGCCGGGGCGGCCGGCGCTCGCGCCCTAGGGCAAAGGATCGACGCCAAGGTCATGCAGGAAGTCGCCCGCATATTGACCAGCCGCGACCCCAAAGACCTGCAAAAGGCCATCTACAACGCCTCGATGAGCCCCACATGGATGGAGGCTATCAGGACAATGGAACAGCAGTTGCAGATCGGGACGCGGGCGGCGCTTGTGCCATCCGCCGGTCAATAACCGACGAATTGCGCGAAGAAGTGGGAAAGGCCTAGCGGGTCGGTGGTTTTCAACCACCACCCTAGCGGCAGTAGGATCGCCGCCGCCAGGACATAGCCCAGCCAGTCGTAGAAGTCGGGTTTGCGCGGGTCTTGGTCGATTTCGGGCATCAACGTCTAATACCACAACCTACCTGCCGTAGGCTATATCCGATGCCTCGCAACCGATTCCATCCCCGTCTGCGTCGAGCCCGTAAGGGTCGTATGCGCCAACATGGACCGGACCCCGAACATAGAGCGGGCCATCTCCACGCCCGCCCAGGCAGTCATAGTCTGTCCCCGAGCTTGCTGGGGCCGAATAGCCGCCTCCGCCGCCATTCGCGGCAATCACTCCAACCGCCGCGACAGTGCCGACAAGCGCGACGGCTGCAATAGCAGTGTTCTGCTGGCTGATCTTTGTCTGGCAACTCTCGATTGTCATGCCGCGACGGACCAGCTCTGCGGCGACGTCTTTCCGAAATGACGCGTCTTTCGTTTCGAAAACCGCGCGGCAAAGCGCCGTTACATCTTGCTTTGCCGGGTTCTCATAGAAAGCCTTCGGCGCAGTTGCACAGCCAGAAAGCGCCGCTGCAAGCGCGACTATTGTCGTTATGTGTTTCATCTTGCCCCACCCATAGTCCCTAAGAAATCGTTACCGGGAGATTTGGAGGAAGTCTATACGGACATGAAGGAGACAATCGTGACTAAACCGAACATGACGACTGCATGGCTTCGGGAGCGAGGGTTCAATGATCTTGTCGGCAAAATCGAAGCCGGCGAGCTATCCGTTGAGGATGCGTGGATCACTGCAATGCGCCATCTCTCGACCAAGGCGCTGAGCTATTCGCCGCTGCCCACCGGCATCATCGAGAAATTTGGGCACGAATGCTCCGCACCATCTCAAGAAGCCGGGACATATGTTTCTGGTATTCGTCGGCTGCTGCGTCGGATAAGGCGGCTCCTAGGCTTGGGAAGGTCTAGGTGCCATCCACGCGTCACAATCCACTAAGGACATAGGAGACTATTACCATGAGCGATATCGAAATTCGACTGGCATGCTTGAACCTGGCGGCAGATATCTGCAAGGGCCGCAACGACGAAGATGTGCTGGCCCTTGCAGACCGGCTTTACAACTTTATCGTGAACGGCGCAGCGGCTCCTTCACCGCGATAATGCACTCGGCATAGGTGTCCAGAATCCATTTGCGATCCGGCTTGTCATCGAAAGTCACTCCTGCGTGGGTGTTTTTCTTTTCTGCGTACGCAACTTCCAAGAACAACTTGTACGCAACTTCCTCCGGCGAGTTCTCTCCGATATGCACGACTGGCTTATCTGCCATTTGATCCCTCATTTGTTGACGGTGGATCATTGCGCGGGAGAGGCAGGGAGTCGAGTCAGTCCTTAGAGGGCCTCTCGCGCTTCTTTTTATAGCGGTCCAGCGTCTTGAAAATGGCCAAGACCATTTCTTTGGCCTCGTCTTCCGACACTCCTAGTCCGCCGAAATCTTCAGCCGTGTCTTCTTGGCCGTCCTTGTCAGGAAAATAGTCTTCCATTTTGAGCGTCTCTTGGAGACGATAGACGATTTCGGCGTTGATCGACCTGCCATTGGCTTTTGCTTCATCACGGATGCGCGCGTGCATCTCGGGAGGCAGCCGTAGGCGGAAATGTGCATCTTCGGTGGACATGCCGCAGATATGACGCACTTTTTGGTTGACCGCTATGACGCAATTTGCGTTATATAAATGACGCAAATTGCGTTATGAGGTAAACATGAGTCGAGATGACGGCCATTTCCGCCTTCGCATCCCCAATGATGTGAAAAGGTGGGTCAAGGCCAGTGCTGAACAGAATATGCGGTCGATTACCGCTGAAATCATCTTCACCCTCAAGGAGAAGATGGAAAAGGCAGCGGGGGACGAGATTGGCGTCATGGCCCCCGCTGCGCACATCAACCAAGGAAGTGGAAGTTCCTCAGATGAATGAAATTATCAATACCACGGTGCCGGCCACCATGACCACCCGCGAGATTGCGGAGCTGTGCGACAAGCGCCACGCGGACGTGATGCGCGACTGCCGGACCATGTTTGACGCGCTGGAAATCGGTGAAAGCAATTTTGCGTTCACCTACACCGACAGCCAAAACAAGGAACGCGCCGAGTACCGGCTCCCCCGCGATCTGACCATGACGCTCATCACCGGCTACAGCATCCCGCTTCGGAAGAAGGTCCTTGACCGGCTCGATGAATTGGAGCGCCGACAAGCCGACCCCGCCTCGTTCCTTAACGATCCCGCCGCCATGCGCGGTTTGCTCCTGACCTATACGGAGAAGGTTCTGACGCTGGAAGCCAGAGTGGGCGAGCTGGAGCCGGCAAAGGAAGCCTTGGACCGGATTTCCGAGGCTGATGGTAGCCTTTGCGTTACCGATGCTGCCAAGGCGCTCCAAATGCGGCCCAAAGATTTGTTCTCTTGGCTCCGCACGAATGGCTGGATCTATCGCCGCCCTGGTACGTCGCATGACTTGGGCTACCAGTCCAAGACCACTGCGGGCCTGCTGGAGCACAAGATCACCACCGTTTATCGGGCGGATGGCAGCGAGAAGATCACTGAGCAGGTTCGCGTCACTCCGAAGGGTCTCGCTCGCTTGGCGGCGCTCATCAAGACGGCTATCGGGAGGGCGGCGGCATGAATAAGCCCTTCGGTGGCGTCACGTCCGCAGATGATATCGTGACCAGCGTTCGCGCCCGCCTCTATGTGATTGCGGCCCTTGTCGAAATGGTCGAGCGGTGCAGCGACCACAATTTTCGCAACTGCGAAGAAGAAGCCACGGTGCTGACGGCAGAAATCAACGCCAAGGTCATGGCATTCCTGGATGAATGCGCACAGTTTTTGGAACGAAGTGACAAAGCGAACACGGTCGAAGCTGCTTGACCAACCAGGCCGCTAAACCTTCAAGGCTCCCTCGCGGGGGCCTTTTTCTATGGGAAATTAAATGGCAAGCAATGACCTAATCAATACCATCATTGCCGAAGCCGGTGGCGAGGGCGAAGCGGGGATCATCGCCGCAACATGGGCCATTGCCCAGCGCGCCGCCGCCCATGGCCAGACCATGGATCAGGTTATCAGGTCCGGCTTTGATGGATTTTCCAATCCTGGCAGCGGGGCGATCCGGGCGCAGCAGAACCAAGGCCTGCGCCGCCAGGTCGAGAGCATCATCCAGGGCGTCCAGCAGGGCACGATCCCCAACCCCGTCCCCGGCGCCGATCATTTCCTTTCCGGCACCGTCATGCCTTCTTGGGCGCGCGGCATGGATCTTGTCGATACCATCGGCGGTCACCGATTCTATGCGTCGGGTAATGTTCCCATGAGCGCGCAAGGTCTCCCTGTCCCACCTGCCGAATTGCCTGAGGTCGCCACTGCGCGCGATGTGGTTCCGCCAGCGCCGCCCGTTCCGGCCACTATGTCGCCCACGACTTCTGCCCTGCGCAATTTGCAGCCGGCGTCGACGGACGTAGCGTCACTATATGCGGGCATTTACCCCGCTACCGCGCGTGACCCCATCACAACCTCGGATCTGTTCTCGGGCCCTGGTATTGCCGAAACCGTCCAACGCACCCAGGCACAGCAAGACCCGGCCTTGGCGAGCGCCCTGCAATCCTACATCACCCGCTCGCAGGCCCCGCAGCTATCCTCTGGACCTATTTCGTATGCGGGGCAGGAGAGGGGCGGCGGCCTCTCGGCTCCGGCGACACGCGCCGTCACGCCAATGCCGGTTGGTGCGCCTCAGAGCTATGCGGGGCAGGAGGGTGGCAGATCATCCTCGCCCACTGTTCCGATGCCCCTCCCTCGGCCTGTAACGGCTAGCGATATCGCCCGGGCGGAAGGGACAACGGTCGCGAGCATCCCGTCCACCTATGCCAATCCGGCCGCCACCCCGGTGCGCCTGCCTGAACTGCCTGCTGCCGGCTCGAGCGGAATCGGCCAGTCTCCTGCGACCCGAGCGGTTCAATCTGTTCCGATGCCTGCCCAGCCGTCAGCGGCGACGGACACGGCCCGGCGCGCTACGGCAGCGGAAATCCGTGCGGATAACGGGCAGGTCGTTCCAAGGGTAGGCGTGGCCCAGCAGGTTGCGGCGCCGGCTGGGAGCTTCAACCCGCCCCTGTCCTCTCAGAACACCGGCATAACCGCCTCGGATCGCGTTCGTGCCGCGCAGGCACCGGCAACGCAACAGCGCCTTGCTGCAGGAGTGGCTCAGCCGGCTCCGGTTGAAGGAATTGTCGGGCCTCAGCAGGTCGCGCAGATTGGTGTGGGGCTGGATGGCACCAGAGGGCTGCCAGCTTTAGTTCCACCTGTGCCCATGCCGCCCTATCGTGCTGTTGCCTCCAACTTGTCGGTCCTGCCGCCCCTGCCTCGCGCCAGGCCGGTTCGGGCCGCGCCGATGCCTCCGCTTCCGATTGCCCGGCCAATGCAGGCAGCTGCCATGCCGTCGCTACGCCTCCCGTCTCCGCTCAGAGTTTTGGTGAACGGCGCCAATGAGGTCATGCAAGCCATGTCCACGCCTCGTCAGCAAACCTCGGCGGTTCAGGCTTTCCGCGACCAAGGGATGAGCGCCGCGCAGGCCTATGACGCCGCAAATGCCGCCGCTGCGCAGCGAGCGCGAGACAACGCGGGGCCGGCTGGTGGATCGCAGGTCTATTCATCCGGCGGCCAACGATACGACCGAACGACCGGCAACTGGGTTTAAAAGGAGCCAAGCCATGGCAAGGAACTCCGTCCCCGAGTGGGACGAAACCGCCTCCGAAAATAAGGATATCGGCGGGACGAATATCGATGAAGGCTGTTCGCCTTCCGGCATCAATGATGCCATCCGCAAGGTAATGGCTCAGCTTAAGACCTTCTTCAAATCGTCGGCGTTCCGTCTTTGGGATGACACCGACAGCACCAAGCGCCTGGCCTTCGACCTTTCCGACCTAACCACCGCCACCACGCGCACGCTAACAGTTCAGGACAAGGATGGAACGATTGCCCTGGCAACCCACGATCTGGACGAGAAATCCACCATCGTTTCGGACGACGAGGTTGCCGGTGCGGACAGCGAAGACAGCTATGCTCAAAAGCGCTGGAAATGGTCGACGCTGACCAACGCACTGACGGGCCTGTTCTTTGAGATCCATCCAGGGACCAACGGATGGCTGCGGATATTCAGCTTCTATCTTCAGTGGGGTATTGCGAACGTCGCTGCGCCCAATGCCGTGAATTTGCCAACCACCTTCCCGAACGGCACATTTTTCGGCCTAGCCTCAGCAGGAACCGCCGCCAGTGGCCAGATTGCGACCTGCGTAGGCCTCTCGACCACCCAGATCACCTTGCAGCAGATCAAGGGCAATACTGACACCTATGTCAGCGGAGCAGTTGGCTGGGTAGCCGGCGGCTACTGAATTCCATTCCACATCACAGGAGGCCGAAATGGCCATAAACAGTGCCGCCCTCGCGCTTATCAAAGAGCACGAGGGGCTGAGGCTCGACGCCTATCCCGACCCCGCTCACGGCTGGTCCGTGCCGACGATCGGTTACGGCCACACTTCTGCGGCCGGCGCGCCCATCGTCCTGAAAGGCATGCGCATCACGGCCAAGGAGGCCGAGGCAATCCTGAAACGCGATCTGGCCGCCGTCGAGGCCGATGTGCTCCAGCAGGTCAAGGTGCCGCTCAACGCCAACCAGTTCGGGGCGCTGGTGTCCTTCACCTTCAATCTGGGATCGGGCAACCTGCGCAAGTCCACGCTGCTCAAGCGGCTGAACGCCGGAGCTTATCAGGATGCGGCGGCGCAATTCGGCCTGTGGATCAACGCGGCGGGCAAACCGCTTCCCGGCCTCATCAAGCGCCGGGAGGCCGAGCGGATGCTGTTCCTGACGCCCACGGCGGCGGCCGCACCGCAGCAACCCAGCACGCCACCCGGCTCAGCGCCGCCCGAACGGGGCAGGGCTCCCGCCATCATCATCACCGCAATCGTCCTGGCCGCCCTCGCAGCGGCCTTTTTCTTGATCTTCAACGTGAGGTTCTGACCATGTTTCAAAATGTCATCATCGGCTGGCTGATGCGCCGGGCTCTGGAAATCGGCGGCATCGTCGGGGCAGGGCTCACCGCCTGGAACAATCTGCCTCCGGCCACCCAGGAGGCCATTCTGTCCATTCTGGGCCACAACTGGCAGTCCATCACGCTTGGGGCCTTGGCGCCCATCGCTGTGAGCCTGTGGGGTTACGTCTGGTCGGCGCTGAGCACGTTCAAGCCGCAGGTTGTCATCGATGGCAAGCAGGTGCCCATGCCGCGCATCCCGGACGCCACCCGGACCCTGGTGGAAGAAAGTGCCAGAACCGCCGCTGCCCAGCCTCGCACCCTCTGGGAACGACTGACCGGCAAATAGCTTCGGGCGGCTCCGGCCACTCGCCTCTCCCACCCCTATTCGAGCAGGGCGCATCATGCACAGAGATATCAGCACCATCACCGGCGCCACCACCGGCACGGCGGGGGTAACCTTCCCATGGTGGGGTCAACTGCTCGACGCGGCCACCACGGCCAATCAACTGGTGGTTGGGCTGCTCGGTATGGTGGTGCTCATCCTCACCGTGCGAAAGCTGTGGCTGGAAAATCAGGTGGCCAGCAGGAGGCTTCGGGATATGGGCGATGGCCGGCCCTGACCTCGTCTGCCCGCACCACGGCGTCCCGCCGGACTGGAATTGGACGCCCTATAGGCTGGCCGGACGTCTCTCCATCGTGTTCCGATTCCCATGCTGTGATTACACGGTGCAGGTGAATGGGCTTCCGGTGCCGGGGATTCATAGGTCGCTGGACGTGAACAGGCCGTGAATCTCGTGTGCCGCTGGTGTGCCACTTCTTCCTGCCCGTTCCTGCCATGTTCCGGTTTGAAGCTGCACGAACTTGCACGGCAGGCTTTCTATATCTCTTTGCCTATTGCGCTTTTTCTCGGTTTCCCGTACTTCGGAAATCAGGACACCTCGCCCTAACGCGAGGCGCATAGGCCTGGGAGGGCCGCTTGATAT
>NZ_JAUCDN010000003.1:0-35568 GCF_034675085.1 Devosia sp. | reverse complement strand
TGCGTGACCAGGATCAGGGTCAATCCCAGCTCGTCACGCAAATCCATCAGCAGGTTGAGCACCTGGGCCTGCACGGAGACGTCGAGGGCGCTGGTGGCTTCGTCGGCATAAAGGATTTTCGGCTTTACCGTCAGCGCGCGGGCGATGGCCACGCGCTGCAATTGCCCGCCCGAGACCTGATGCGGATAACGATCGAGCAGCGCTGGGGGCAGGCCCACATGCTCCATCTGCCGCGCCAGTTCCTCGATCGTGGGCCGTCGACGCTCCAGCGCCTGGATGGGCTGGCTCACCGAGGCACCGATGGTCATCCGCGGATCGAAGGAACGCCGGGGATTCTGGAAGACGATCTGCGTGCCCCTGCGGAACCGCGCCGCGTCGCGCCCCAGCCATTCGCTCAGCGCGCGTCCCTCTGAGCGGACGATGCCCCGCTGCATCGGGACGAGGCCGCAGAGCAGCCGGATCAGCGTCGACTTGCCTGAGCCTGATTCCCCGACAATACCCAGGGTGGTGGCCGCCGGAACCGACAGGCTGATATCGTCCAGCGTCCAGGGCAGGCGCTCCTGCGCCTTGCCGGCGCCGGCATAGCGGAAAAACAGATTTTCGACTTCGATGATCGGGCTCATGCCGTCTCCTCCGCGCCCTGCCCATGGGGCACCGGGTTCCAGCAGGCATATTCGTGGCCGGGGCCGGCATGGCTGACCCCCGGCAATTCCGCGCAGGCGGGGGCGGTATGGCCGCAGCGGTCGCGGAACCGGCAGCCGGAAGGGAACTGCCCCACCGGGGGCACGTTGCCACGGATCGTCTGGAACCGGGTTCCCATCAGCCGCTCCAAGCCGGCGCGGTCAGAAAGGCCTGGATTGGCCGAAAGCAGCGCCTGGGTATAGCGGTGGCGTGGCCGCGCCACGATATCGGCCGTATCGCCCAGCTCGACCAGATTGCCCCCGTAGACCACGCCGATCTGGTGGCATACCGCCTTCACCACCCCCAGCTCATGGCTGACGAACAACAGCGCCATGTTCTTTTCCTCGCTGAGCTCGACGATCAGGCGCAGGATTTCGTTCTGCACCGTCACATCCAGCGCGGTGGTAGGCTCGTCGGCGATGAGCAATGCCGGATTTCCAGCCATCGCCATGGCGATGAGGACCCTTTGCTGCTGACCACCCGAAATCTGGTGGGGGTAGCGTCTCATCAGCGCGGAAACGTCGGGCAGGCGCACCTGGCCGAGCAGCATCTCGGCGCGGGCCCAGGCCGCCGCCGCCCCCAGGCCGGTGGCCAGGCGCACCGCCTCCTTCACCTGGCCGCCGATGCGGGTGGTGGGATTGAGCGAGCGGGTCGGGTCCTGCGGCACAAAACCAATACGCCGGCCACGCACGCGCGCCAGCGCGATGTCGCCGACACCCGCCAGGTCCTCGCCCTCGAAACGGATCGAGCCTGTAACCGAGAGGCCTCGTGGCTGCAGGCCGATAATGGAGGTGGCGGTCAGCGACTTGCCCGAACCACTCTCTCCCACGATGCCCAGGCGCCGCCCGGCGCCGATATCCAGCTTTGCGATCTCGACGATGGGCAGGGTGCCGACGCTGATCTTGAGATTACGGATTTCCAGCATCACTGACCTCCCGTGCCATGGCCGCCCTGCTTGGGGTCCAGCCAGCCGCGCAGGCCATCGCCCAGCAGGTTGAACCCCAGGACGGCGATGATGATGGCCAGCCCCGGATAGAGCATCAGCGAGGGGGCGACGTCGATCAGGGGCTGGGCGTCGCGCAGGATGCGGCCCCAGCTCGCAACTGGCGGCTGGGCGCCGACACCGATGAAGGACAGCGTCGCCTCGACGAGGATCGCCGAGGCGAACATCACTGAGGTCTGCACGATCAGCACCGGGGCGATATTGGGCAGGACGTGGCGGAACATGATGAAGCCCTTGCTGCGTCCATAGGCCTGGGCTGCCTCGACATAATCCTGCGCCAGGGCTTGTTGGGCGGGCCCGAGCGTCACGCGCGCCGTTGAGGGGGTGAACCACGCGACGATGGCGATGATGGCGGCCGTGTTGCCCGGCGAGAGCGTTGTTGCCAGCACCATGGCCACCAGAATGCCGGGGATGGCGGCGGCGATGTCGATACCGCGATTGATAACGTTGCGCAGCCGCGGCCGCGCCGCCGCCGCGGCCAGCCCGAGCGCGACCCCGATCAGCAGCGATAGCAGGGAGGAAACGACGCTGACGAAGAGCGTGTTCTGGGCCCCCACCATGATCTGGGTGAGCACATCGCGGCCGAGCTTGTCCGTGCCGAGCAGGAAGCCCTCCGAGCCGGGCGGCGTCAGCCGGGCACGTACGTTCAGCCGGGCCGGATCATAGGGAGTCCAGACCAGCGAGACCAGTGCCATGGCCAGCACCAGGCCGACCAGCAGTAGCCCGATGACCAGGGTCGGCGGCAATGGCCGCCGCTGGCGCCGGACCGGAAGGGTATTGCTTGCCTCAACCATGGGCGCCTCCCTTGCGGCGGTCGCCGATGCGCGGATCAAGCAGGCCATAGGCCAGGTCCAGGCAGAAATTCATCACCAGGATGATGAGGAGGATGATGAAGACCAGCGACTGCACCACCATCACCTCGCGGCCATAGACGGCGACCATCAGCAGCCGCCCCAGGCCCGGAATGACGAAAATGTTCTCGACCACGATGGTGCCGGCCAGAAGATTGCCCAGTTGTAGAGCCGAGACGGTGACCACCGGAATGGCGGCATTGCGCAAACCGTGGCGGAACAGCGCCTGCGGAAAGGTCAGGCCCTTGCCCATGCCGGTGCGGATATAATCTTCTTCCATGATGTCGATCATCGATGAGCGTACGAAGCGCGCCAGCAGCGCCGTCGAGCCGGCGGACAGCGAGGCAATCGGAAGGATGAGGCCGAGGAAGGATTTCCACGGATCCGTGACGGGCGAGACATAGCCGCCGGCGGGCAACCAGCCCAGCGTCACCGAGAAGAGATAGATCAGCACCAGCCCGATCCAGAAGGCGGGGATCGCCGTGCCCACCTGGGCGCCGACATCGACGACGGCACCGCGCAACCGCCGGCTGTGGATGGCCGAATAGGTGCCGATCAGCAGCGCCAGCAGCAGCGAGACGAGAAGCGAGCCAATCGCCAGAAACAAGGTCGGCCCCAGCCGCGCGGCGATCTGGCCGAAAATATCATAGCCGCCGGAATAGGACCGGCCGAGGTTGCCGGTAAGGAAGCCGCGCATCCAGTCGACATATTGCACATGCCAGGGATTGTTCAGTCCCAGTTCGATCCGCAGGGCATCGGCGGCATCGGGCTTGGCGTCCTGGCCCAGGATGATGAGGGCGACGTCGCCGCCCAGCAGGCGCAACATAGCAAAGACAAGCAGCGAGCCGACCAGGGCCGAAACCGCCAGGCTCGCCAGCCCGCGTCCAATCAGGGAAAGAAATCGGGCGTTCATCCGGCCTCCCGCGCAATGGGGGGCGGCAGGGAAAGCTCCCTGCCGCCTTGGGTTGGACGTGAGGGGATCACTCGGCCCACTTCACGTTGCGGAAGTCGAATTCGAACCGGTGGCGATAGGACTTGAGGCCAACCAGATCGGCGCGATACAGCGTAGGCGCGCTTTTGGCATAAAGCGGAATTTCCCAGGCGGCATCGGCGAAGATACGGGCCATTTTCGACATGGCGGCGATATACTCGTCGCGGCCGAGAATTGCGTCCGCGGTGTCGATCAGCGTATCAAACTCGGGAATGCAGAAGTCGGCGGACGAGGCCTTGCCAAGCGGTTCGGTGCCGGCGCCACACTCGAAACCGTCGATCTTGCCGCCGCCGGTCAGGTTCGAGAACTGATAAGATTCACCACGCCAGACCTGCTCCAGCCAAGTTGCGAGATCGAGCGGCCGAGTGTCGAGGGTGATACCGATATCACCCATCAGGGCTACCAGCACTTCCTTGAGCGCAGGAAACTCGGCCACGGTCAGGAAGGGGAAGTCCAGCGTCAGGCCATTGGCATAGCCCGCTTCCGCCAGAAGCGCGCGCGCCTTGGCCGGATCGTAGGGATAAGGGCAATAGCCATCGTTCCACGGCTCGGCCGAGGGAACGATATGCTGGCACATCGGCCTGCCGTAGCCGGACTGGCCGGCCAGCAACAGCGCTTCGCGGTCGATGCCATAAGCGATCGCCTGACGCACCTTGTCGTTGCGCAGCGCTTCGTTCTGGGTGGAGAGGAAGACGAAGGAGACTTCGACCGGGCTGGGCAGCAGCACGTCGAACCTGTCCTGGGCGGCAATGCTTTCCACGCGATCCAGGCCTTCGCCCAGCACGGCGCCGACGGCGTCGATCTCGCCGGCCAGCAAAGCATTGGTCGCAGCGGTTTCGTCCGAGATGAACCGTTGGGTAATGGTCTCGAAGAATGGCTTTTCGCCCCAATAGCCGTCGAACCGGTTGAGCTGCAGATGCACGTCGGGCACATATTCGCCGAAGGTGTAGGGGCCGGTGCCGATCATGGTGACGGCCGGGTCATAGGTCTCGTAGGCGCCCTCGGGAACGATGATGCCGGCCGCTTCGCCCAGCGCCTTGAGCAGCCGCTGGCTGGGGGCGCTGAGGGAGAGCCGGACGGTACGCTCATCGACCGCCTCCATCTTTTCGATCACCGAGAGCGGGACGGAAATGGCGGCGACGCTGGAGTCCTTGTTCTTTGCCAGCGAATAGATCACATCGCCGGCATCGAGCGTGGAGCCGTCGTGGAAATTGGCTTCGCGCAGTTTGAACGTGATCTGCTTGCCGTCCTCGCTGATCTCCCAGCTTTCCGCCAGCATCGGCCCCGCGGAGGCATCCTCGAGCAGCTCCACCAAGGGCTGCACCACGTTGATGAAGTTTGGCACAAAAATCGCCGAAGAGCTGGTGACCAAGTAGTTCCAGTTTGGCGGCTCCTGCGGGTGCGACACCACCAGCGAGGTCTTGCTCTCCGCCAGCGCCGGCACGGCGAGCGCCACAAGCGCCACCGCCGAAATCAGGCCACGGCGCATTGCGCCGAGTGGGGTTCCGAATCCTGTCATTCTATCCACTCCATGTCGATTCTGTTGGGCGCCTCGGCCGCCGCTCCTTGGCGGCCCGGCAAGGCCCGTGTCAGCCATGCTTGAACTCACGGGGTGCAGCCCGGCAGAGCGGGCCACAGCGGCATCAGAGCCGGTAACGAACCGCCCGTAAATCAGACGGCGTTTCATTCGACGAAACTGCATCGCAAAAATGGAGGCCGGCAAGAAAAGGAGCGCGACCGCGCCAAGCCAGCGCCGCGGGAGCCAAAGAATGGGGGTAGGCGTCGCCCGCTCAGACCGAGCCGTGCAATGAGATGGACGGCAGGGACGCCGTGATGCGCCGCGCCGCGTCCTGGAGCGCCTCGGCGGCGCGATCGGCCAGCACCTGCATGCGGTTATCGGGCGCCGACAGGCTGACGGCAGCGATGGGATAGCCCTTGTCATCGAGAATAGGCACGCCGACGCAGGTCACCCCGTCCTCGTTCTCTCCGCTTTCCATGGCAAAGCCGCGCCGCCGAGCCTCTTCCACATGGCGCCGGAACGTACGGGCATCGGTGAGGGTGCGATAGGTGCGCTGCTCGAATTCGGTGCAAACCAGGCGCTCCACCGCCTCCACCGGCAGGAAGGCGGCGATGGCCTTGCCGAGCGAAGTGGAGTGGACGGGATGGCGATGACCGATGCGCGCCTGGAAGCGCTGCGACCGCGCCGCCTCCCGAATATCGACATAGACAACTTCGTCATCGGCCAGCACGGCCAGATTGACCGTCTCGCGGAAGCCGCCGACGAGCCCGTCCATCTCACCCTGGGCGGTGCTCCGCAGGCTGTGATAAACCGCATCCATCCGCGCGAGTTCGCGGAACCGCTCGCCCACTCCATAGCGGTCCTGCACAACATTGTGCGCAAAAAAACCGGCGGCGGAGAGGGTCTGAAGATAGCGAAAGACCGTGGTCTTGGGCATGCCCAAGGCCTGCACAACCTCGGTGAGGGTCACGTCGTGGGCCTGGCTGGTGACATAGGCAAATACCTGCATGGCCTTGGCCACCGGCAAAACCGCATAGGGGTCGTTACCCTTGGCCACTCTGTCCTCCAAGACCACACCGGGCGATTAGAGATTGATACCGCTCACGGTGTCAATAGGCTCCATCGAGCCGCCTGAGGACGGCGAAACCCGATCCGGGCAAAACTCCGAAAACTATTCCGCACCACGAAATACCCCGGCGTTTACCTCCACCTCCGCTTGGTGTGTCTTCGAGCAAACAGTTCGAGGAGCATCGAATGCTGAAATTCGACGAGTCCGCACGCATCGTCGCGGCGGAATCTCACTTTGTGGCCGGCGGCGTGAACAGCAATTTCCGCCTGGGCATGGGCCATGGCCCGCTGGTGTTCACGCACGGCGAAGGCGCCTATCTGCACGATGTCGATGGGAACAGGATCATCGATTATTATTGCGGCATGGGCGCCATGGTGCTGGGCCACAGCCCCGCCGAGGTTAAGGCCGCCGTCAGGGAGCAGCTCGAAAAAGGCATTCTCTTCGCCGGCCAGGCACCCATCGAATATGAAGCGGCCCGCATCATCTGCGAGCGCATTCCCAGCGCCGAGCGCCTGCGCTTCGGCTCCTCCGGATCCGAGGTCGCCCAGGCGGCGATGCGCCTTGCCCGCGCCGCAACCGGCCGGCGCACCATCGTCAAATTCGAGGGCCATTACCACGGCTGGTTCGACAATATCCTATGGTCCACCGCCCCCGCGCTGGCCGAAGCCGGCCCGGACGAGGCTCCTCATCTGGTGCCCGGCAGCAAGGGCCAGAGCATGGCTGACGCCAGCGGCCTCGACGTGCTGCAATGGAACGATCTGGCGGCCGTAGAAACGCGCCTGGCGCGAGGCGACATAGCGGCGGTGCTCATGGAAGCGGCCATGTGCAACCAGGGAGCCATCTCTCCCATGCCGGGCTATCTCGAAGGGGTGCAGACCGCCTGCCGCAGACACGGCGTCATCCTCATTTTCGACGAGGTCATCACCGGCTTCCGCCTGGGACAGAAGGGCGCCCAGGGGCGTTTCGAGGTGACCCCTGATCTTTCGATCTTCGCCAAGGCCATCGCCAATGGCTTTCCCGTGGCCGCGATCGTGGGGCGCGCCGAGCTGATGGATTTATTCGCCACCGGCGGTGTGCTGCATGGCGGCACCTTCAATTCCCAGCCCGTTCCCATGGCCGCCCTGGTGGCGACCCAACAGGCTCTGACGCCCGAGCACTACGAGAAAACGGCCATCCACGGCATCAGGCTGCGCGATGGCATCCGCTCGATTCTCGCCGAAGCCGGCATCAAGGCCCAGGTCACCGGGTTCGAACTGATGTTCCATATCGCCTTTAGCCTCGATGCGCCCGCCCGCAATTACCGCGACCTCGCCCGCGCCGACAAGGCCGGCTATGCGCGCTTCGCCCAGGCGCTGCTGCGCAACGGCGTGCGGGCACTGGAGCGGGGCGCCTGGTTCGTCTCGTCCGAGCACGATGGCGCCGTTATCGACAGGACCCTGGAAGCCGTCCGCATCGCTGCCCGTGAGGTTGCCCCCACCCTGCCGGGCTAGCGCCAGCCCTGCTGCCTGCGGTGTTGCGGAACCGCAGGCAGCAGGATAGCTTCGGCGAGTCCCCAATCCGCGCAGAACAATGCCATTTCAGCAAGCGGCTGGAAGGGGTTGGCTTCGACGCATTTCATGGAGGCTGTCCTTTGGCCTCGACAATTCTTCTCATCGACCTTCTCGGGGCAGCAGAGCTTCTGCTCCGGAGCCTGCGCCTGCTCAAATCGGGCATGACCGATGCCTTCGGCGCCCGCCTGCGGCAGGTTGTTTAGAAGACCTATGCGCGGGTAATGCTTTCCCATTGATTTCGAGGGTTTTTCAGCAGCGTTGTGCTGGTTATGGCGCGGATGATGCCGGTCGGACCTTACTTGCAGCGCGTCGGGCTTTCGGGTTTGATGTTCGTCACATCGCAGCGGCAATCGTCAGGCCACGCTTGATGTTGTAAGCGACGGCGGTGAGAAAGCACACAAGGGGAATGCGAGAGTGTAGCTACCTGCCGAAAGCACCTGCCCCTCCCGTTAGAATCATGCCAGGGTTCGGTCCCTGAGATGGTCAAATGATGCTTCTTGCTCGCATCCTGTGAGACGCGAACGTTGGCTCGCAATTTTGCAATCGGTCGAGTCGAGGCATTCCACTGCCTGGCTTGCATCCGTACTTGACGCCAAATGTCATGAAATCTCCAGCTCCGACCTGTGCCTGGTTCCGCCCTATGTCTCCTCCCCGGTACCCGCTGTGGCCTTGTCCGTCTCCCCAAGGAAGTGGGCGAGCGCTGACTTTCTGGAATCCCTATGGAACGCGTAGGCGGTGTGGGTGGGGTCGAAGGCGCGAAAACGATCACCGCTTTGCACGCCTCGTCGAATGATCCTGTTGGAGCGCTGAAGACAGGAGCAAAGTTCGGAGCTTCCGTCTTCTTCTCGAAGCCTGGAAAAATCCTCGTCAGCCAGCCCGAAACTATCAAGTCCATCGGCATGCGAGACTGGGCACACGACGGTCAGTCATAAAAGCCGTTGGGATAATCCAGCCTGTTGGGCCGTTTTTGGATGGCCCGCGTCCCGGCATGTGGGGCGTGGGTCTTATGGTGTGGGGCTTGGGCGGGGCTGGCTGGCCGAGAGGGCGGGGTCAGCTGGGCTGTTCGGAAAGATGCGCCGGAAAGACCAGCGACAGGCGCGAGCCTTTCTTGGTGGTGGAAAAATGGATATGGCCGCCGAGGTCGCAGGCCCGCCGCTCCATATTGCCCATGCCGTTGCCCTTGCCGGGGCGGACGGGTGCGGTCCCGTCATTGACCACATGGATGGCCGCTGCCCCGCCTGCCATGGTCGTGCCTTCCACCCCGATCCGGCGTGCAGGCCCGTGCTTGACGGCATTGGTGACCGCTTCCTGGAGGATGCGCAGCACCGCAAGGGCGTTGCGCGGCGTGACCCCGCTCACCTCGGGCAGCTTCTCGGTGGACCAGGACAATTCAATGCCCAGCCGCCGCACCTGCGGCTCGAGCCTTTCCCGGAAAGCCGCCAGCGCGACGCGCAGATCGCCATCCCCCAGGTCGAGCGAATGCACCACCAGCCGCAAATCGTCGAGCGCCGCCCGCGCCGCCCTTTCGATGGCCTCGCCGCCGGCCCGGTCCTGTTCGGCCAGGGCGATGATGCTGACCAGATGTCCGCTCATGCCGTCATGCAGGTCCTGCATCAGGCGCTGGCGCTCCTGCTCGCGCACGACCTCATTGGCATGGGCCCGCTCCTTTTCATGCAGCAGCACCAGCTCGGCCTCCCGCCTCGCCAGCCGCTGGCGCAGCGTGTCATTGGCGGCGTCGAGGCCGTTCAGGCTGCGCGCCAGCCGGCCCATCAGGATCACCATGATGACCAGCAGCACCAGGGTGCGTGCATAGGAGGTCAGCAGAAATGGATCGTCGACCAGCCCGGTCACGACCAGCACGTCGTGCAGGCCGAACCAGGCCGTGAGCGCGCATGCCGGAGCGAGGATGGCGGCATCGAAGCTGCGCGAGCGGGCAAAGGCACGCAGCAGGATGAAGCTGGCCAGCGCATAGGCGAGAAGGCCGACGGCCGCGCTCAGCAGCCCCATAATGGTGAATTCGAGCAGGCCGGCCAGCCCCAGCCCCAGCAGAACCACCGGCACGCCCACGATGGCGGACAGCAACAGCCTGGGGCTGGACTGCCCGGCCACGGCCATCGCCAGGCCCAGCGCCATCAGGCCGACCGCGGACATGGCCACGCTCGACTGCATCTGCTCCAGCGCCCCGAAGGGCATGACCGGCGACTGGGTGAACACCACCACGAGGCTGGTTATCGAGATCAGCGCCAGCCACCGGAATACCGGATCGTGCCGGCGCGCCGTCCAGATGGTGGCGACGCCGATGGTCAGCATGATATGGAGCGCAAAGGTCATGGCGCGCACCTGGCCGATGAGGAAATTCGACAGCCCGTAGATCGGCATGACCGCGGCCGCCGGCCCTACGCTCACCGCCGAGAGGCGCGCCGGCAGCCAGCCCACTTCCCGCGTCTGCCATAGCACGATCTCATTGTCTCCCTCATGCACCGCGCCATCGGGAATGAGGGCGAGGAAGGAATAGCCGCTATTGGGAATGGACCAGCTCGTATCCAGCGCCGACAGGGTTCTCTGCCCGTTCACCTCGGCCTTTATGTTATGGCGGGCCGCCGGGATCAGCACGAATAGGGGCTCGTCGGGCGCCGCATCGAGATGAAAGCGCAGCCGATAGCGGCCGGTGCTGAGCTCATAGGGCGTTTCGGGGGCCCAGCGATAGGGGAGGGCAATCGTCGTTTCCGCCGCGTCGCCGGCGAGGCTGAAGCGCGCCTCGCTCATCGTCACGGCGCCCGGCGGCGGCGCGATATGAACCAGCCGGGGCAGCAGCGCGATGGCGACTGTCAGCAGGACCAGCGCTATCCAGGCGCTCCATCCGGCAGCGCCGGACAGGCATCCTTTTTCTGCCCTCATAGTCGGATCAGCCCCAGCCGCGCCGCCTCGAACACCGCCTCGGATCGGTTGGAGGCTTGCAGCTTGCGGTAGATATTGCGGATATGGACCGGCACGGTCTGCCGGGAAATGCCCAGATTGTCGGCCAGCTCGCCATAGGTGAAGCCCTTGGCGATGCCCCAGAGAATGTCCATCTCGCGCTCGGTCAGCGCGGGCCTGTCCCCTTCTTTTCCCGCCGGCGCGCCGCCATGCTCGGAAAGACGCCGCACCAGGACGCGCGCGATGCGCGAGGAAATCGGCGAACGGCCCGCCATGACCTCCCTGATCGCCTCGATCAGGTCGATCGGCGCGGCGTCCTTGAGCAGATAGCCCGAAGCGCCGGCCTCGATCGCCTCCAGCACCGAGCGCTCATCGGCCAGAACCGAAATGACGATCGCCTCGGCCTCCGGCCGCCGCCGGGCAAGGAAGCGGATGGCGTCGATGCCCGAGCCGTCGGGCAGCTTGAGGTCGGTGATCAACAGGCCGATCTCGTCAGCCTCGATGGCGGCCAGCGTCTGTTCGAGCGTGGCGCAGGCGGCGCACAGCTCGGCCTCGGGCCATTCATGCACGATCCGGGCCAGGCGCTCGCGCACCGGCCCGTCATCTTCGGTCAGCACGACCTTGAGGAGAGGCGTCACCATGAAATTGTCTTCTGACCCGATCTCATCGCTGTCCGCTAATACTGCTCCGCTTGTCCGGCCAGCATGCCCGCGGGGACAAGACCGGCCATACCCTAATCATGGTATTCCACATCTTCCCCCCGCGCGAATAGGGTCGCTTCGCAACGGCCGGAGCGTTTCCGGCGGCCAGAAGCGTTTGGGGGCGATATGGGGAACACGGTTCAGCCGCGGACATTGACGGGCGCGCAGATGGACCTGCTCGCCGCCTCCGCGCCGACGCGCTCGCTGCAAAGGGGCGAGGTGCTCTTCCGCGCCGGCGAGCCGGGCCAGGCCTTCTATGTCGTTTTGCGCGGCGTCCTGGCCTGCGCGCCCGGCCCCGACCTTGCGGTCTATCGGGAAATCGAGGCCGGCATGGCGGCTGGCGAACTCGCCTTTCTCTCCTCGGGCCTTCATCGGGAAACGGTGACGGCGCTGCGCGATTGCGACGTCCTGGAAATCTGCCGCGCCGACTATGACCAGGCGCTGCGGGCCGATCCCTCCCTTGCCGCCGCCCTGCTCATCCTGCTCGCCCAGAGGCTGCATGGCGGCGATGACCGCCCGTCGCGCCGGCCGGGCGGCGCGCGGCGCGCCATCGCCTTTGTCCGCGGCGGGCATGAAAAGCTGCCACCCGCCTTTTTCGAGCGCTTGCGCCGCCAGCTCGAAATCGAGGGCTATGTCGCGCTCGACCGCGAGGCCGTCAATACCCGCTTCGGCAAGCGGCCGGTGTTCGACCCGGCCGTGCGCGACGGGCTCGACCGGCTGGAGCGAGGCGCGAGGCCGGTTTTCTACCTTGCCGATGACGGGCTGACGGACTGGACCGAATTGTGCATTCGGCGGGCCGACGAAGTGGTGCTGGCCACCTGCGGCGACGCGCCCCGCGCCGAATTGACCGCCACCGAGCGGCTGGTGGAGCAGGTGCATCCGCAATCGGCCTGCCGGCTGGTGCGCCTTCACCCGCGCCGCCGGGGCGTGGTCGAGGGCACGGCTGCCTGGCTGGCGCGCACGCCGGTTTTCCTGCACCACCACCTCTCGCTCGAAGACAATGCCGATATCGAGGCGCTGATCCGTTTCCTCACCGGCCGGGCCGTCGGGTTCGTCGCCGGCGGCGGGGGCGGCTACGGCCCCGCCCATGTCGGCATCTATCGCGCCTTTCGCGAGCAGGGCGGCAGCTTCGACATCTTCATGGGCACCAGCGTGGGGGCGGCCATGCTGGCCGGCTTCGCCTTTCTGGGTGAACACGACACCCTCACTGCCGGAACGCACGACATTTTCGTGCGCAGCCGCAGCTTCAAGCGCCCCACCTGGCCGCGCTATGCCCTGCTCGACCACAAGGCGTTCGACGACGCCCTGGAGCGCGCCTATGGCGCGGAGACGCGGGTAGAGGATTGCTGGAAGCCGTTTTTCGCCATCGCCACAAATCTTTCGGACAACCGCATGGAAATCATGCGATCGGGCCTGCTCTGGCAGGCGGTGCGCGCATCGAGCGCCATTCCCTGCGTGCTGCCCCCCTTCTACACCGCCGATGGCAAGATGCTGGTCGATGGCGGCGTGATGGACGATGCTCCGCTCGGCCCGATGCAGCAGCTCAAATCCGGTCCCAATCTCGTGGTGCATTTCGGACGCGCCGGCGGGCAGCGTTTCAACGTCTCCTATGCCAGCCTGCCCGGGCGGGGCAAACTGCTCGCCGCGCTGCTCAATCCGCGCCGGCGCCTGCCGCGCGCCCCGCGCCCGCTGGGCATCCTCTTCCGCACCATGCTGGCGCATCAGCGCTATGAACTGCCGGCCACGCCGCACGATCTGGTGCTCAACCCGCCGGCCTTTCCGGGCGCCAGCCTGATGAGCTTCGACCGGCATATGGACGTCTTCAACGCCGCCCATGCCTGGGCCCAGAAGGAAATCGTCACGCGCCTCGAGGGCAGGGACCAGGCCATCCAGGCCATTCTGCGCAGCCAGAGCCCGCAGGCGGGCCTGGAGCCGCTCCCTGCCATGCAGGCCGTGGCATGACGGCGGCGGATTCCCGCCGGTTACGGCCCTATTCGCTCGCGATGTATCGCCGCAAGGTCTCGCGCGTTCCATGCAGCCAGAGGCTGGACAGGGCAGCGGTGAATGCCTCGACATAGTGCTGGTCGGCGGCAAGCGCTCCGAAAATATCGGTCATGGTGAGCCACGCCTCGGGCTTTTCCTTCGCCGCCCGTGCAAGCCGGGTGAGGCGATCCCAATCGGGATCGCTTGGCGGGATGGCCGCCCCGCTTTCGGTTTGGCCATAGCAGTATCGCGCCCAGAGGGCCGAGACGAGCGCAAGGCCGGCGACCGATCGGCCCGAAGCGAGACGGTCCCGGGCGGTGGGCAGGATGAATTTGGGCTGTCGGTTCGAGCCATCGAAGCAGAGGCGGGAGACGGTGTCGCCAATCTTGGGGTTGGAAAAGCGCCGTTCAATGAGGCTGTAATAGGCGGCCAGATCGGTATCCGGCACCGGCGGCACGGTGGGGATGATCTCCTCTCGCTCCACTTTTTCGACAAAGCCGCGGATCAGGGGATCGAGCATGGCGTCGTGCACATATTGGACGTCGAGCAGGCCCCCGGCATAGGCGAGTGTCGCGTGTCCGCCATTGAGAATGCGGATCTTCATGAATTCGAATGGGGCGACGTCGCTCACGAACCGAACGCCGGCCTGCTCCAGCGCCGGGCGGCCGGAGGGGAAATGATCTTCCAGCACCCATTGCCTGAATTCTTCGCAAAAGACCGGCCAGTGATCGAGGACGCCGAATTCTTCCTGGAGCATCTGGCGCTCGCGCGGCGAGGTCGCGGGGGTGATGCGGTCCACCATGCTATTGGGAAAGGCGACGCTATCGCGCACCCAGCCGGCGAGGTCGGCGTCCATGAGGTCGGCAAGGCCGACCAGCGTATCGCGCGTTACCGAGCCGTTGCCGGGAATGTTGTCGCAACTCATCACCGTGAAAGGGGCGATGCCGGCGGCACGCCGGCGCGCCCAGCCGGCGAGGATGAGACCGAAGACGGTCTTGGGCGCGTGTCTGTTGGCTGCGTCGTGAAGGATATCGGGATGGGTGGGATCGAAGCCCTGCGAAGCGGGATCGATAAAGTAGCCGCCCTCGGTCACCGTCAGCGAGACGATGCGGATAGCCGGATCGGCAAGCTGCGCGATGATCGCATCGGCGTCGCCCACGGGCAGGAAGCCGATCATTGAGCCGGTGACGCGCGCCCGGGAGGCATCGGCCTCCTGCTCGACGACGGTGGTGAGCAAATCCTGCTCGACGAGCCTTGCGCGCATCTCCCGATCGGTCGGGCGCACGCCCGCCCCGATGATGGCCCAGTCGTGGTCGCGCCCCTGGTTGAACAGCGTATCGAGGTAAACGGCCTGATGGGAGCGATGAAAATTGCCGACGCCGAAATGAACGATCCCGGCGGAAAGCGTGGCGCGCCGATAATGGGGAACCGCGACATCATTGGAGAAGGCAGACAGGCCGGCTAGGCTGAGTTTGACGGGCACGGATGCACTCTGGTGGGGTTGCTGGGGCGTGCGGGAAATTGGCTTTCCGCGCCGGCGCGGCGCGAGCGGCAGCCAGCCGGTTCCACGATTGCTCATCTTGGAAGCCTCTGCCGGGTCATTTCTTCACCGCAGGCTGGCGATGGCGTAGCATGCGCTCAGCTTTTCGTGCCGCAGCGAGGCGGCGACGCTCGACATGTCCTGCCCGAGCGTTTTGGCGTGAATGCCCTCAAGGACCAGCAGGGCATCCAGGCCGTAGTCATTGGCGCCCCTGATATCGGTGCCCAGGCCATCCCCGATCGCAAGGATAAGCGAGGGGTCGGCGGCCCCGATCTGCTGCATGGCGAAGTCGTAGATGGGGCGGAACGGCTTGCCGGCCTGGCGAACCTCGCCTCCGAGCGCCGCATAATCGCGGGCCAATGCGCCGGCGCCCCAGACCATGCGGTCGCCCCGCGGGGCGATGACGTCGGGATTGGCGCAAATCAGGGGCAGTCCCCGCTCGGCTAGGCGCTTGAGCAGCGGGGAATAATCGTCGGGGCTGTGGTTCTGGTCGTCCTCAAGGCCGGTCACAACCACCACTTCGGCGCGGTCCTCATCGACCCGCTCGATATCGAGACCGGCGAAAAGCCCGAGATGAGCCTCGATGCCGATATGCAGGATGCGGGGAGACGCCGCCCGGATCAGCGCGCGCGTCACGTCTCCTGAGGTTGCGATACAATCGTAAGCGGCGGAACTGACCCCGATTTCGTTCAGGAAATCGGCCACACTCTGCGCCCGGCGGGGCGAATTCGTGACCAGCACCACCGGCCGGCCCCTGGCCCGGGCATCGATCAGCGCCGCCTCGGCGGGGGCGAATTTCTCGATGCCGTCATGCAGAACGCCCCAGACATCGCAGAAGACGGCGTCATAATGCTGGACGATATCCGAAAGGGCGGCGATCGCGCGGGGAGCGGTGAGCGTGTTCATCAGCGCGGATAGACCTCGTTGACCACGTCTTCGATCCAGGCGTGCTGGAGCGCTGGGAGCCGGATCTGTTCGACCGCGACCGATTCTGGGGTGAAGTCGAATGCGACGGCGCCCAGGACTTTCTCGCCGGGGAAGGGCGGCTGCGTGTCGCCGACGGTGAACGCGGTCGAGGGGCACCACACATATTGCGTGCCCTTTATGCTGGCATGGCGCCAGAGATGAAGATGGCCGGTGCTGACAAGGCCGATGTCGAAGCGGCGCGCGAATGCCGCCAGACGCGCCCGCGGTTCGGGCGGAACCGACCAATAGCCGTTGTCGCCGTCCTCATAGCCGTGAATGAAGAGCGGCTGATGGCAGAACCAGGCGATCCTGCGCTCGCCGGCATCGGTCATGACCTGCTCAAGCCAGGCGAATTGTGCGCCTTCCTCGGGCACTCCGCTGCCCATGATCATGGAATTGAAGCCGATGAGCCGCCAGCCATCGATGTCGTGAATCCAGCGGTCGGCGCCAAGATGGCGCTCCCAGCGCGCCAGCCTTTCGGCGTTCACCGGCTGGCGCGCCTTGCCCGGCGCGCCGACATCGTGATTGCCCGGCACGCTCAGCCAGGGCGATGGCAGGCCAGCGAGCAACTCGGCGCAAAAGGCGAAATCGGCTTCCGCATCGGCGCCATCCAGGGTGACGTCGCCGCCATGGATGACCAGCTCGGGCCCGCGATTTCGGATCAGCTCGAGCACCGGCGGCCAGTTGCGCAGGAAAAGCGGCCTCTGCCTGCCGATATGGGTGTCTGAAATCTGGATGACCCGGACCATGGCCTGTTCCAATCTGCGGGGAATACCGCATGGGCCGGGCGCCGAGACGGCCGGCCGGTTGAGCTTTGACTATGCGCGCATCGCCGCAGGATAGACCGTTACCTCAATGGGAGCCTGGGGCGCGACGGCATTGTCGAAATCCACCACCGCGCCCTGTTCGATCAGACGCTGGCGCAGCAGGCTGAAATTCATGTCGGACATGGAATAGCCATGGGTGACGCCGAGCGCGGCCGCGGTTCCCGCGCCCTGTCCCATGGCCATGCAGGTCGCCATGACGCGCGCCGAGCCGAAGCCCGACCCGTCCGCGCTCAGGCAGCGGCCGGCGGTGATCAGATTGACACTGCCCTGCGGCACCAGGCAGCGGAGCGGGATATTGTATTCCTGTCGCGGCACGACGAGCCCGTTCTGCTCGTTGCTGTCGGTGGCATGGATGTCGATCACATGCGCGCCCTTGGCGACGGTGTCAGGAAAGGCCTTGGGCGCGAGGATGTCGTCGCGCTGCAATTCGTAGAGGCCGACAATGCGGTAAGATTCGCGCACCCCGGTCTGGATGCCCGACTTGGCCAGCCAGCAATCCCTGAATTCGGGAAATTCCCGGCGCAGCACCGCGATGAAATGATGCAGCGTTTCGCGCAGGCTGCATTCGGTGCGTGTGAACCATTCCGGATCGCTCGCATCGGTCGCCTCGCGCAGCAGGTTGATGCTGACCATGCCGTCGTGGAAAAAGCTGTTGATCCACGGGCCGCCGAAAAACGGGATTTCGCCCTGCGCATTGAGCTCGAGCAGCCGGCCACGGATCGCGCCGGAGACCGGCAGCATGCCGTCCTTGGCGTCGCCGAACAAATGGTCGAGCGATGCCGTGTCCACCCCTCCCAGTTGAAACCACAGCGTCGCCGGTTGCAGCACGTCGCCCTTGACGGTGGGCAGGCCGGCGGCGCGCACCAGGTCGGCATCGCCGGTGCAATCGATGAACGCCTCGGCCTTGTAGGCGACGCGTCCCGTCTTGTTCTGCACGATGACATGGGTGAGGCGATCGCCTTCCATCACGCAGTCCGAAAACCAGGTGTGATAGAGAAGGGTAACGCCGCTATCGAGCAGCAGGCGCTGTGCCGCAAGCTTGAGAATCTCGTCATTGACCGGAAAATTGCCGCTCTCGCGCGAGACGTCGGCCCCACCCAGATCGGCGGCCATCCGGAGCAGCTCGAACGGTATCCCGCCGATATGCTGCTTGCCGAAGTGACGAAATTCACTGATCGGCGTCACCAGGGCGCTGGTGGCCATGCCGCCCACGAAGCCGTAGCGCTCGATGAGCAGGGTTTTCGCCCCGTTCCGCGCCGCGGCGACCGCGGCCGTCAGGCCGGCCGGCCCGCCCCCGCAGACGATGACATCGAACGCATTGAGCACGGGAATCTCCCGGCTGGGTTCCACCACCGGCCTGTTTTCTTCGGTTATCGCCGACACGCTGTCTTCCTGCTGTTCGATTGGTCCGGCGCGAGCCTCGATGCCGCCATCGAGGTTCGCGGGCGGAAAAGTTACATATCAATATCGTTAATGTAACTGCCATGCGGACCGGTTGCAGTCAATGGCGCAGAAAAAATATTGAAAAATAAGGAAATGGCGTGTGCTTGTTGGCGAGTTCCGCCCGGCCAGCTTCCTGGCGTGTGACGAAAATAGATAGCGCTAATGTTTTGGGGTGATGATGTGGGCCGCCTGTGCGGCTCAGCGCGTCGATGAAGCGCGGATGACGAGTTCGGGCACGATGCGGTGCGTGACGATCTCGGGGCTGGCGGTGCCCTGTATCCGGTCGAGCAGGCGCCGGGTCGCCTGCCGGGCAACGTCCTGAAACGGCAGGAGAAGTGTGGAAAGCGGCGGCTCCATGAAGCGGGTGAAAGGGTGATTCCCCCAGCCCATCACCAGCACATCCTCCGGCACGCGAATGCCGCGTTCGCGCAGGGTGCGATAAAGGCCCAGCGCGTAATAATCGTCCCCGACAACGAAGGCGTCGGGGCGCCGGCCGCGGTCGAACAGGTCGCTGGTCACGCGATAGGCGTCGTCCGCCTGCCAGGACTGGGCGACGCGAAAGGAGCGTGGCGGCGGAACCAGGGCGAGTTGGGTCCTGGGATCGAACGGCAGGCCTGCCGCTTCGAGCGAGCGCCGAAAGCCTTCCAGCCGCAGCCGGATGGTGGAGAAGGGCATGTCCTCGTCGACCAGGACCACGTCCTTTGCGCCCATGCGCAGCACGGCGTCGGTCGTCAGCCGAATGCCCGCTTCATTGTCGGTGGAGAAGAAATCGGCCTCGATCTGGGGAATTTCGCGACTGACAAGCACCAGGGGAATGCCGGCCCTGATGACATTGTCCCAGGCGTTGGAGCGCTCGCGCACCGGCGCGGCGATCAGCCCGTCGAGCCCGGAGCGCAGAGCCATGTTGATGGCCTCGCGTTCGCGATTGGCCGATTCATAGGACAGCAGCAGCATCACCGTGTAGCCGGCCTCGCCGGCCTGCAATTCGACCTCGCTGACCAGGTCGGAGAAAAACGGATTGGAAATATTGGTGACGATCACCCCGATGGTGCGGCGCGATCCCAGGACGAGCGAGCGCGCATGCACATTGGGCACATAGCCCAGCCGCTCCGCCTCCGCCTTGATCAGGGCCCGGGTGGCGGGATTGACGCCGGGGCGATCGTTGAGGGCGCGCGACACGGTGTTCGCCGTCAGGCCAACGACCTTCGCGACGTCCTGAAGGGTCGGCTGGCGGCGACCATCTATCTCGTCTGTCATCTCGTGGCCTCCTCATTTCGAGAGCGGAATGTAGCCCAGCGCCGCTGTATCCGAAACCTCCAACCGCACTTCCTAACATACATTAGCGTTATCGTTATTTCATGTTTTCCGGTTTCTCGTCTGCTCGGATTTGGCTGCCTTATAGCGCAAAAATACAAGAAAACATGGCTTTTTTGACATAGCGCTTGACGGAGACATGATGACGTGCAACCTACATTAGCGATATCTAAAAACGACGAGGCCGAAATCGGGCTGAGTTTATTCCTCTCTGCCGCGCCGGATCGGGCGTGATGGTCTGCAAGGCGGGGGATCTTGCTTTGCAGCCGGCGCTGCCGGCGGCCTTCGAGGGGGGGCGGCATCGTGATGCCGTGACCTGGTATCGCCATGGATGTCGGCGGCGCCACCTGCTGTCTGGCAAAGGATTGTGCCAATTTTGGTGTGGAGGAGATAATGAGGTTTTTCAAGACCGCGACGGCGATTGCTGTGGCGATGTCGATGGCGTCCGGCGCCTATGCGCAGGACGGCTCCATCAATGTGCTGGGCCACAAGGTGCACCAGACCGCGGCGACCGGGCTGACGGCGGGCACGACCGGCGGCGATGTGACCGCCGAATGGCAGGCGGAAAACGGCAGCATCAACTGGATCACCGCCGACGTGAACCCGCTGCATGACCGCCTCTTCCGCGAGCTGACGCTGCCCGTCGGCAATGTCGACATGGCTTTTTTCCTGAACAGGTTCGCTTCGCCGCGCGCGTTCGAGTTGCTTGAGCCGCTGGATGGCTACCAGGCGGAAAATCCGATCGAGGATTTTGACGGCCTCAGCCAGGGCATGCTTGACGGCATGACCTATGACGGCAAGGTCTATGGCATCCCGTTCCGCCACAGCACCACCGCGCTGGTCTATAACGAGACGCTCTTGCAGCAGGCCGGCTTCGACGGCCCGCCCAAATCGTTCGATGAACTCATCGACATGGCCAAGAAGCTCTATCACGTCGATGCCAATGGCCAGAAGGTTTACGGCCTGACCCAGGTCGGCAACTCGCCGGAATTCCTGCTCGCCATGATGCTGGCCAGCGGCAAGCCCTTCCTGGAGGCGGACTTTACGCTGAACGCGGATACGCCCGAATATATCGCCACGCTGAACACCCTCAAGGATCTTTCGGATAATGGCGGCCTGGTCGACAATTATGTGGCCAACAACCTCGATGGCCTGATCTCGGACATGCAGAACGGCCGGGCCGTAATGAGTCTCAGCCCGTTCAACCGGGAATCGGTGCTCAATGACGAGAAGCTCTCGCTCTTTCCCGGCTCATTCAAGGTGACCGCCGTGCCGCCCATGGCCAATGGCGAGCTGCCGGTGCAGACCGAGGTGTGGTATCTGGTGATCCCCAAGAATGCCCCCAACAAGGAGCTGGCCTGGGAGCTGATCCGCACGCTGTCCTCGCCAGAGGCGACCGTGCGCGAAGCGCTCAACGGAAACGGCGCTACCCGCCCCGCAGCCTATGAGGATCCGCGCATCATCGAAAAGATCGCGTCTGCCGCCGAGCAGGCCCGCTCCGTGGCTTCGGCCCGGCTGGCCCTGCCCGGTTTCGAGGAAATCGCGCGGGCCCAGACGATCCTGGGCGAAGAGGCCGATGCCGTTCTGCTCGGCTACCAGACGGCCGAGGAAGCCGCCGCCAAGACCCAGGCCCTTATCGAGCCGCTGCTGCCCAAGAAGCAGTAATCCGACCCGAGAGCGCGGCATATCCTGCCGCGCTCTTCCGTCCGACCGTTCCAGCGAATACCGCAAGAGTGACAGCAAACATGCGTCGTCTAAACCTTTTTCATCTGGTGCTGCTCACGCCGGCGCAGACGCTTGTCACCCTCATGCTAGCCGCTCCGGCATTTTATGTCTTCTGGCTCAGCCTCACCACGTCCAGCTACGGGTTGAACCCCCAATTCGTCGGCCTGGACAATTACATCAACGTCCTGTCGGACAAGCATTTCTGGACGGCGTCCTGGAACACCTTCCTGATCGTCAACGTCGTGGTCTATATAGAGCTGGTCCTGGCTTTCGGCATGGCGGTGCTCGTCGCCAGCCTGAAAAAAGGACGCATGCTGATCTTCGCTTTGATCCTGGTGCCCTATGCGATCAGCGAAGTGGTCGGCGTGCTGGCCTGGCGCTTTCTGGCCGATCCGAATATCGGCCTGGTCACGCAGGCCTTCGCGGCCTTCGGCATCACCTTCAACTGGACGCGCAACGTTGCCGACGCGCTGACCCTGATCTGCACCATCTCGATATGGCAGCACCTGCCCTTTACCTTCGTCATCATCTATGCGGCGGTCATCTCGGTTCCGCGCGATCTCTATGAGGCTGCGCGGGTCGATGGCGCCAATGGCTGGCAGCAGACCTGGAACATCACCATTCCGCTGATCGTGCCGGCGGCGACGCTGGCGATCGTGTTCCGCTACATCTTCGCTTTCCGCATGTTCTCGGAAGTGTGGCTGGTCACCAAGGGCGGGCCGGTGCGGCTGACCGAGGTGCTGGGCACCTATCTCTACCGGACCGGCTTCACCTTCGCCGATTTCGGCGGCGCGGCCGCGACGGGCTGGCTGATGGTGCTGGGCGCCCTGCTGCTCTCGGTTTTCTATCTGCGCTCGATGTACAGAAAGTCCTTCTCCGATGAATAGGCTCATTGTCACCGCATCCAAGGCGGTTCTGGTTGCATTGATCGTGGTGTGGTCGGTTTTTCCGGTCGCCTATGTCGTCATCAACTCGTTCAAGTTCCAGCGCGACATCTTCGCCTTTCCCCCGACCATCGCCTTCACCCCGACATTCGACAATTACCTCGACTTGCAGAAGAACTATCCCGAGTTCTTCGGCTTCGTGTGGAACAGCGTGATCATCTCGGTCACCGCGACGATCCTGTCGGTGTTCGCCGCCGCCTGTGCCGGCTATGTCTATTCGCGCTATCGCCACAATGCCCTGTCTGCATCGGCCTTCTATCTGATCGCGATCAGGCTGCTGCCGCCGCTGGTGGTGACCATTCCGCTCTTTCCCTGGATCAACCAGCTCGGCCTGGCCGATACCCATCTGATCCTGGTGCTGCTCTATGCAACATTCTGGGTGCCGCTGAACGTGCTGATCATGAAGGAGTTCATCGACAAGATCCCCAGGGAGCTCGACGAATCCGCCACGGTCGACGGCGCGAGCGAGGCGCAGATATTGCGGCACGTGATTGCGCCGCTCTCCATCCAGGGCATGGTTGCCTGCGCCGTCTTTGTGTTCGTCTTCTCCTGGAACGAGTATCTCTACGCGTTCATCTTCACCATCCAGAACGCCAAGACCACGCCGCTCATCCTCAGCGAATTGATGGATTCGGTGGCCGGGACCAATTACGGCATCCTGTTCGCGGCCGCGACGGTGCAACTGGCGCCGATCGTGGTGGTGGTCATGCTGTTGCAGCGCTTCCTGGTTTCCGGCCTCACCGCCGGCGCGGTCAAAGGGTAGCCAAGCACAAATGCCGCGCGTCCCGGAAACTGAGCCGTCCAAAGCATCCCCGGAGCCGATCGATCTCGTGCTCTTCGATTGCGACGGCACCCTGGTGGAGAGCGAGGCGCTGATGCACGATGTGCGGATGCGGCATTTCTCGGCCCTGGGCATCGCATGTACGGCCAGGGAACTGGCGGTGCGTTACAACGGCGTTCGCTATCCCGAGCTGATTGCCGATTTGAGCGCGCGTTCGGGCGTGACCATCGGGGCCGAAACATTCGATGCCATCGAGCAGGACTTCACCACGCGCTGCACCACCGAATTGCGCAGCGTGGCGGGGGCGGCGGACATGCTTGCGGCATTGAAGGTGCCGTTCTGCCTGGTCTCCAACTCGCCGCGTCCGCGTCTCATCCATATGCTGCGCTCGGCGGGTCTTCTCGCCCATTTCGGACCGCGCATCGTATCGGCGCTGGATGTCGGCATCCCCAAGCCGAAGCCCGACGTGTTCCTGCTCGCAGCCGAGCTGATGAACGTGCCCCCATCGCGCTGTCTCGTGGTGGAAGACAGCCTCTTCGGCCTCGAGGCGGGCCGGGCCGCGGGCATGCGCGTCGCGGCCTATCTGGGGGCGAGCCACCAGGTCGAGGAACTGGTTGTCCCCGTGCGCGCGGCGTGCCCCGATTTCATCGTCGAGACCATGGCGGACCTGCCCGGCCTCGTGGCGATGCAGGCGCCCGCCGGTTGAGGGGGCGGCAATGACCATCACCCTGGCAAGCTACAATATCCAGTACGGCGTCGGTAAGGACGGCCGTTTCGATCTGTCGCGCATCGTTGCGGAACTCGGCGAGGCCGATATCATCGCCTTGCAGGAGGTCGAGATCGGCAATCCGCGCAAGGGACTGGTCGACCAGCCCGCCGAATTGTCGCGTCAACTCGGCCACCCGCATTGGAGCTTTGGCGCCGGCGTCGATATCTATCTGGGAGAGAGCGTGCCGGGCGGATATCCCGGGTTGCGGCGCAAGTTCGGCAACATGATCCTGTCACGTTGGCCCCTGCTCAGCGTGGTTCACCATACGCTGCCCAAGCGCGCCATTGCCGGCGCCACGCATTTGCAGCGCACGGCGATGGAAGCCGTCATCGCGACGCCGGAGGGGCCGTTGCGCCTGATCGCCGGCCATCTCGACCATATCTCGTCCGAAACACGCCAGCCGCAGGTCACGATGCTGCGCGATCTCGCGCTGGCGCCGCAGCGGCGTGGCGCGCCATGGGTCGGCGTGCCGGGAAATGCGGCAGGCTTCGGGGACCCGGAAATTCCCTGGCCCGTGGACTGCCTGCTGATCGGGGACATGAATTTCGCGCCTGACGGGCCCGAATATCGGCATCTGGTTTGCGGCGGGCCGACGGACACTGCCGCCGACCCGGCGGGACGTCTGCACGATTGCTGGGTGCTGACGGGACACGATGCGGCCCAGGGCGTCACCTTCATCCGCCCGGAACGCAAACAGGAGCGCCTCGACCATTGTTTCGTGACGCCCGGCCTGGTGCCGTCCGTCCGATCCATGCATATCGATGCGGCTGCCCTCGGCTCCGATCACCAGCCGATCTTCGTCGCTCTCGAGCTGCCAGGCAATGAGGCGGAGACGCTTTCTCCCGCATTGAGCGGCGGTGCGCCGTGAGCTTTTCAATTCGAGGCCCCTCCGCCGGCGCCAGGCGGATTGGAAGCGGCCAGCCTCACCCACACCATCTTGAACATCGAGAAACTTTGCAGGGAGCTTCGCCATGGCGAGTGTAGCGATAAACAATGTCGGCAAATATTACGGGAGCGTCGAGACCATAAAGGGCGTCTCGGTGGATATTGCCGACGGGGAATTCGTGACCCTGGTCGGGCCCTCGGGATGCGGAAAATCCACGCTGCTGCGCATGATCGCCGGGCTGGAGGACATCACCTCGGGCCAGATCGAAATCGGTGATCGCGTGGTCAACGACCTGCCGCCCAAATCGCGGGACATCGCGATGGTGTTCCAGAACTATGCGCTCTATCCGCATATGACGGTGGAGCAGAACATGGGCTTCTCGCTGCGGCTGAAAGGCGTTCCCAAGGCCGAAATCGCCGAGAAGGTGGCACATGCCACCGCGATATTGGGGCTCGAGCCCTTGCTGGATCGCCAGCCGCGCCAGCTATCGGGAGGCCAGCGGCAGCGTGTGGCGATGGGGCGCGCCATCGTCCGCGATCCGCAGGTTTTCCTTTTTGATGAACCGCTCTCCAATCTCGATGCCAAGCTGCGCGTGCAGATGCGTTCCGAAATCAAGGAACTGCACCAGCGGCTCAAGACCACGACCATCTACGTGACCCACGATCAGATCGAAGCCATGACTATGGCCGACAAGATCGTCGTGATGCGCGCCGGAAACATCGAGCAGGTGGGGTCGCCGCTCGATCTTTACGATTATCCCTTCAACGTCTTCGTCGCCGGTTTCATCGGCTCGCCGGCGATGAATTTTCTCGATGGCACGGTCACGCAGGACGGCTTCGCGATCGCGGACGGGATTGTCCTGCCCCTGGCGCAAAGCCACGCCGACGCCGCCACGCTCGGCATCCGCCCCGAGCATCTCAGGCTGGACGCCGACAAGGGCATCGCCATGGAGGTGGTCAGTGTGGAGCCTACCGGCTCGGAAACCCATGTCGTCATGCGCCTTGCCGGCAAGAACCTGGTGGGCATCTTCCGCGAGAGGGTGCAGGTCCGGCCGGGCGAGACCCTCAAGGTCAGCCCCGACCTCGAGCGCATTCATCTTTTTGACGCAGCCGGTTTGCGGCTGGGGTGAGGGCGTAAACGCGGCGATAAGGTCGGCCGGACAGCGATAGAACGCTCATGGGCCCGGCTGGCAGAATGCCGGGGAAGCGGCGGGAAGCGCCCTGCGGGTTCGGCGGGCTCTATCCGCCGTCCGACTTATGGGTGATGCGCGCTATCGTCGAGCCGGCAGTTTGGGTTGAGCCTGGTTCGGAGAGGAGGGTGATGATGCCCGCTTGCGGGGCCGTCACTGCCGTTTCCATCTTCATCGCCTCCATTACCGCCAGCGGCGCGCCCGCCTCGACATGGGCGCCATCGGCCACCCGCCACTGGACCAGCACGCCGGAAACCGGCGCGGGCACGGCGCCGGGCTCGCTCGCCGGGGCGCCCCGCGTTTCCGGTGACGCGGCGGCGGCCGATGCGCCCAGGAGGTGAAGCAGCCCGCCCGATAAGGCGATCTCGACGCGCTTGCCGTCGATCTCGATATGTCCGCGCACAGTTCCGTCCGAAGGCGGCTTGGGTCGCGCCGCCACGGCCAGCGTTTCCTTGAAATCGGTTTCGATCCAGCGCGTATGGACCGCGAAACGATTGGTGAAATCGGCGTGATCCAGCACGGCACGGTGGAAGGGCAGCACGCTGGGAACGCCTTCGATGCTGAATTCGGCGAGCGCGCGGCGGGCGCGGGCAATGGCTTGCGCGCGCGTCTTTCCCCAGACGATCAGCTTGGCCGCCAGGGAATCGAACATGGCTGGCACGATGCTGCCGGCCTCGATGCCGGCATCGAGGCGGATGCCCGGCCCCGACGGGACCTGCCAGGCGGTCACCCGGCCCGCCGAAGGCAGGAAACCCCTGCCGGGATCCTCGATATTGATGCGAAATTCCATTGCGTGTCCGTGCGGCTCGGGCGTTGCCGTCACCGAAAGAGGCAACCCCTCGGCGATGCGGAACTGCTCGACCACCAGGTCGATGCCGGTGGTTTCCTCGGTGACGGGATGCTCGACCTGGAGGCGCGTATTGACTTCGAGAAAGCACAGGGCGCCATCCGCGCCGAGCAGGAATTCCACGGTGCCCGCGCCGGTATAGCCGGCGGCGGCGCAGATATCGCGCGCGGCTTCATGGATCTGCTCCCGCTGCCCGGCGGAGAGGAAGGGGGCAGGGGCCTCCTCGATCAGCTTCTGGTTGCGGCGCTGGAGCGAACAGTCGCGGGTTCCGACCACCACCACATGGCCATGGCGATCGGCGAGGACCTGCGCCTCGATATGCCGCGGACGATCGAGAAAGCGCTCGACGAAGCATTCGCCGCGACCGAAGGCGGCCATGGCCTCGCGCGTCGCCTGTTCGAACATGTCCCCCACATCCTCGATCCGCCGCGCGATCTTGAGACCCCGCCCGCCGCCGCCATGGACGGCCTTGATGGCGATGGGCAGGCCGAATGCGCGGGCGAAGCGGATGGCCTCCCCGGCGCTCGCAATCGCCCCGTCGCTGCCGGCGGCCAGGGGCGCGCCGACGCTTTGCGCGATCCTGCGGGCCGAGAGCTTGTCGCCCAGCGCCTCGATAACCTCGGGATCGGGTCCGATCCAGGTGAGGCCGGCGGATTGGACGGCTCTGGCGAATCCGGCGTTTTCCGACAGGAAGCCATAGCCGGGATGGACCGCATCCGCACCGGCGCGCAAGGCGATGGCCATCAGCTTGCCGGCATCGAGATAGGTTTCGGCGGGAGTGTTTCCGGACAGCGCATAGGCCTCGTCCGCCAGCGCAACGAAGGGGGCATCGCTATCGGCATCGGCATAGACCGCGACCGAGGCCAGCCCATAATCGCGGCAGGCCCTGGCCACGCGCACCGCGATCTCGCCGCGATTGGCGATCAGCACTTTTTTCATCGGGTTTCTTTCGGAAATTCCTGCGGGGCGAAGGTGTTGAGAGCGTTGAAGCGGATGCGGCCCCCCACCGGCATCTGCCCGGCAAGGTCGAGATGATGCTCCGCGACCGATGCGATCACTGGATAGCCCCCGGTCAGCGGATGGTCCGCCAGAAACAGCACTGGCTGCCCCTCGGGCGGAACCTGCACGGCGCCCCGCACCGTGGCCTCGCTCGGCAGTTCCCCGGGCTTTTGCCGCCCCAGCGCCGTGCCGGCGAGACGAAGCCCGACGCGGCTGGATAGCGCCGTCACCGCCCATTCCTGCGTGAGGAAGGATCGCACGGCCTCGGCGGTGAACCAATCCGTGCGCGGCCCCATGAAGACGTCGAGGACGCAAATGGCATGGCTTGCCGGCATGGCGAAGGCCGGCATTTCCGTGGTGACCAAAGCGCCGGGGGGCGCCGGCAGGATGGTTATGCGCTGCCCCGGTTGAAGCGGCGGCGGCCCGATCTGGGCCAGCGTATCCCTGGCGGCGCTGCCCAGGACAGGCGTCACCGCGAAGCCGCCGCGCGCCGCGAGATAGGCGCGGACCCCGGCGGAGGGCGTGCCGATCGCAACGATGTCGCCATCGTCGAGGGCGATGGCGGCGTGATGCGGCGCTTGCAGTGCCACGCCATCGCGGGGGGTGATCGTCATGGGCGACGTGGCGCCGGTTATGGCGATGACTCCGGCGCCATGCATGCGAAAGCCGAACCCGCCCAGCGCGATCTCGAGCGCGGGCGAATTGGCCGGATTGCCGACCAGCCGGTTGGCGGCGCTCAGGCTCGCGCGATCCGCCGCGCCCGAAATGCTGATCCCCTGGGCGGACTGGCCCTTTCGCCCGAAATCCTGGAACAGCACCGGCAGGGCGGTGCCGAGGACCTCCATGGCTGAACCCTGGAGGGCAGGCCGTTCGTCCTCGTCGGGCAGGGCGCGAACCGGAATGGTAATGTCCGCGATCGCGCCCTCGGCCATGTTGCGGAACCGTACTCTCGTGCCGGGTTTCAGCAGGGAGGCGGGGACGCGATCCGGCTCGAACATGACCAGGGGCGTTCTGCCGATAAGTTGCCAGCCGCCGGGGCTGGCCCTGGGATAGACGCCGCTGAATTCGCCGGCCAGGCCGACAGACCCCGCCGGAACCTGCGTTCGGGGCGATTTGCGCCGCGCTACGTTCAGCCTGGGATCGCCACCCGAAAGATAGGCGAAGCCCGGCGCGAAACCGGTAAAGGCTGCCACGTAGTGGCCGGCAGTATGGCGCCGGACCACCTCATCCGGCGACAGACCGGCCAGCACCGCCACCTCAGTCATATCCTCGCCGTCATAGCGCACCGGGATGTCGAGCAACTCGCCCGGCACCATGGCGCGTTCCCTGCCGGCGCGGACCACGACTTCATCCGCGAGCCTGGCCGGCGGCAGGCGATCGGGATCGAAACGGATCAGCAGCGTTCGCGCCGCCGGAATGATCTCGATGACGCCGGCAACCGTGTCGCCGGCCAGCGCATCGAGCAGCGCGAGGGTCTGGTCCAGCCCGGCCAATTCGACGAGAAGGCAGTCGTCCCGCACCGGGATGATGCGCAGCGCGGTTCGAGGGCCGGAGCGGGCCATGCCGGGGCCTCAGCCTGTCGCGGCGAAGGAACGGATCTCGATGCCCGCTTCTTCGATCATCTGCCGGACGCGCCGCGTCAGAGCCACGGCGCCGGGACTGTCGCCATGCACGCATATGGACCGGGCTTCGATGCGGGTCGGCGTGCCGTCATCGGCGTCGATCACGCCCTCTTTGACCAGCCGGACCATGCGGCGCGCCACCAGCTCGGGATCGTGCAGCACCGCACCCGGTTGCCGGCGCGACACCAGCGCCCCTCGATTGGTATAGGCGCGGTCGGCAAAGGCTTCCTCAATGACGGTGAGGCCGGCATCGCGCGCCTGCGCCACCAGCGACGAGCCGGCAAGCGCCATCAGAAAGAGAGACGGATCGACCGACCGGATCGCCATGATGACGGCGCCGGCCTCGGCGCGATCCTCGGCGATCGCGTTGTAGAGGGCCCCATGCGGCTTGACATAGGCGACGCGCGTGCCGGCCGCCCGCGCCAGCCCTTGCAGCGCGCCGATCTGGTAGACGACGGCGCTGATCAGGTCCGCTTCCGTCATCTCCATCCGGCGCCGGCCGAACCCGACAAGATCGGGATATCCGACATGCGCGCCGATGACGACCTTGCGTTCGGCGGCCAGGCGCAGCGTTTGCGATATGCCGGCCGGATCGCCCGCATGAAAGCCGCAGGCCACATTGGCGCTGCTGACCAGATCGAGCATCGCGGCATCGTCGCCCATCTTCCAGGGGCCGAAGCTCTCGCCCAGATCGCTGTTCAGATCGATCCGCATTGCCTTCCCCGCTTTCAGGAGCAGATGACATGGATTAGCAATCAAATATCGATTGTTCAACAATATTGCGCCTTTCCGCCGGCCCGGTCTGACGAAGCGGGGCAGGCGCTATGGTGGAAAGACGCCGCGATGGCTAAAAGGAAGCTGTTCAGCCCGAGCCGGTCAGTGCAGAAATCGATGAGTGCAGCTCGCCCCCATGCGCCGCTGGCGTTAGTGGAAGATGTCGCCGCAAGAATCCGCGAGCAGATCGTGGGCGGCCACCTGCGTCCGGGCGCGCATTTGTCCGAGCAGGCGCTGAGCAAGGCCTTGCAGGTGTCGCGCAATTCGCTGCGGGAAGTCTTTCGCCAGCTGGCGGCCGAGGGGCTGGTGCGGCATGAACTCAACCGGGGCGTCTTCGTCGCCACGCCCGACCTGTCGGCGATCATCGACATCTACAAGATACGCCGGCTGATCGAGATTCCGGCCGTCTCGCGCGCCTATCCGAACCATCCGGCAATCGAGAGGATGGAGGCGGCCCTCGCGCTTGCGCAAAGCTGTCGCGAAAAGGGAGACTGGATAGGGGTGGGGAGCGCGGATATCGCCTTTCACGCCGCAATCGTCGCCCTGGCCGATAGTTCGAGATTGTCGGCCTTCTTCGCCAAGATCGCGTTCGAGCTGCGTCTGGTGTTCGGAATTGTGCAGACCCCCGAGCATTTCCATGCGCCCTTCATCGAGCAGAACGGCCGGATCGCCGCCCTGTTGCGCGGCGGCGACATGCCGGCCGCGGCAAAGGCTCTGGAGGAGTATCTCGATCAGGCCGAGCGCATGGTCAGGGGCGCCTATGACCGGCTGCACCCGGCGGATCAGGCGAAAACCGTTCCCTGAGCATTTTTCGATGTCGCCTTCCGCGTGATGATCGGACGCGGCGATCGCTGAGAAAGGCCGGGGGCCGCGAACGGTATTCGCGGCCCCTTTTTGCATCAGTTCGGCAGCTTGAAGGCCACTACCTTGGTCGAGTAGCGCGACTGGATGGCGCCCTGCCCACCGGCAACGACGGCGATATATTGCTCGCCATCGAGGGTGTAGCTGATCGGCGCGCCGCCAGCGGCCGGCAGCTCGGTCTGCCAGGCGACCGTGCCGGTCTTGAGGTCATAGGCGCGCAGCATGTTATCCTTGGCCGCCGCGATGAAGACGAGGCCGGTGGAAGTGATGAGCGAGCCGCCATGGGTCGGGGTGCCCATGGGCAACTCGAACGGCACGCTGATGCCCAGGGCGCCACTGCCCAGCGAGGAGCCGAAGGTCTGCGTCCAAAGCAGCTTGCCGGTATTAAGATCGACGGCGCTCAGATAACCGTATGGCGGATCGATGCAGGGCACGTTGAGCGTGGTGAGCCAGAATTGCGGCTCGGCCGCATAGGGCACGTTGAGCTGGGCCACGGCGCCGCCGACTTCACGGCGGTCGCCCCATTCGCCTTGCGGCTTGAGGCCGCGCGCGTCGGCCTCCTCGCGCGGGATCAGCTTGACATAGCTGGCGAAGCGATTGGAGTTGACCACCATCACCCCGTGATTGGGGTCGATGGAGACCCCGCCCCAATTGATGGCGCCGAAAGTGCTCGGCGACTGGATCGAGGGAGTGAGGCCCGGCGGAGTGTTCCAACCCTCGTAGCGCGCCTGCCGGAACATGATGCGGCAATAGAGCTGGTCGAAGGGAGAGACGCCCCACATATCCGCTTCCGTCAGATTGGCGCCGCGGAACGATGGCAGGCCATTGGAAAAGGGCTGGGTGGGTGAATTGCGCTCCTCCGGCACGACGCCATCCTGCGGCATCGGCGTTTCGGTGACCGGGAAGATCGGCTCGCCGGTGATGCGGTCGAGCACGAAGACCTCGCCGGCCTTTGTCGGCTGCACCAGCGCCTTGCGCATGGTGCCGGTGCTGTCGGGCAGATCAAGCAGCGCCGGCGGGGATGCGACATCATGGTCCCAGATGTCGTGGTGCTTGGTCTGGAAGGACCAGCGCAGGCGCCCCGTCTCGGCATCCAGCGCCACCACCGAGGAGTTGAACTCGTCGTCGAAGGGCCGGCGCTGGCCACCGAAGAAGTCCGGCGTGGCGTTGCCCGTGGGAAGATAGATGAGGCCCAGTTCCTCGTCGGCGGAGGCGGGGGCCCAGCTATTGGGCGTGGCCACGGTGTAGCTTTCGCCATTGGGGGGCAGGCCGGTCACGTCCTGGCGGCCCATGTCCCAGGCCCAGGAAAGCTCGCCGGTGACGGCGTCGAAGGCGCGGATGACGCCGGAGGCTTCGCCCCAATACTGGCCATCGGTGATCCAGCCGCCGACCACCACCTTGCCACGCACGAAAGTGGGGGCGGAGGTGATGGAATAATAGCCGCCGATGATCTTGCCTTCATGGTCTTCCATGCCGACCAGCAGATCGACGCGGCCGCCTTCGCCGAAATCGGCGCACAATGCGCCGGTCTTGGCGTCGAGCGCCAGCAGCTTGGCCGCTGCCGTGCCATAGATGATGCGTTCGGCACATTGCCCGACGACGCCCGGCGCCTTGTAGTAGGTGACGCCGCGGCAAGTGCCGCCGGTGCCGTCCGAGCCGTCATGGAACCAACGCTGCTCGCCGGTCCTGGCGTCGAGCGAGAAGGCCTGGCTGAAGCCGTTGCACATATAGATGGCATCGCCCACCTTGAGCGGAGTGGAATTATTGGCCGGAATGCGGCCCACATCCACCGACCAGGCGACTTCCAGGTTCTTGACGTTGTCGAGATTGATCTGGTCGAGCGGGGAGAATTTCTGCCCGCCCTGGTCGCCGCCAAAATAGGGCCAGTCGGCGCCGGTCTGGCCGGCAGGCGCCGCGCCGTTGGCGGCAGGGAAAGCGCCGAAGCCGGTCTGGAACCGTGGATCCTGCGGCAGATTGGGGGCATTGAGCGCATAGAGCCCGGCTCCCAGGCCGATGGAGACCACGGCGCTGCCCAGGATGAGGCCGGCGGCGCCGGCGGGAATTTTATCGGCAAACCTCAGCCGGCCCGAAAGGGCGTTTTGGCTCCAGGGCAGCAGCAGCCAGATACCGAAAGCCACCGGGATCATCAGTCGCGGCATCAGCGCCCATCCGTCGAAGCCGACTTCCCAGAGCGCCCAGATCACGCTGATGGCCAGCGCCAGCCCGAACAGCCAGGCACCGAGGCGCCGGCGGCGGAAGAGCAGCACGGCGGCAACGAGAAACAGCACGCCGGAAATCACGTAATAGAAGGAGCCTCCCAGGGAGGCGAGATAGGTACCGCCCCCCACATAGATCAGGGCCATCACGCCCAGGACTACGGCGAAGAGCCACATCAGCCCCTGCTCCGCAATATTCGGGGGCCTGGCCCCATGCTCGTTCGTCATCGGTTTTTCCTCGAGTCGGTTTCAGTGTTTTGCAGGGCGGGGCGTTCCGCTTCGGCCTGTTGGTAGAGCCCCAGATTGGTTTGTTCGGACAGCGCCTGGACGCGTTCGAGATAGGTGGCGATGGCCTCGAGATCTGCGTCGGAAAGATCGGCGGTGGCGGCGGCGTAGCTGGCGCGGATCCGCTCATGCAGGGCAAGCGGCGCGGCAGCGGCCGCTTTTTCGAGAATGATGAGCACGCTGCGTCGGTCGTCCCGATGCGGCACCCGACGAATGAAGCCGGCGCTTTCGAGCCGGTCCAGCAGCGCCGTTCCCGCGCCCGAGGTCAAGCCCAGATAGGCGATGATGTCGCGCGGACTGACGGGGCTGTCCTGCGCCAGCAGGTAGCCCAGGCAACGAAAATCGGTCGGATGCATGCCCTGCTGCCTTGCGGCGAATTCCTGCCCTTCCTCGGCGCGGCGCATCACCTGCAGCAACCCGGCTCCGACCCTGCCTTCAAGCGCGCGGCGATCCACGATAAATCCCAGCCATAAAGTATCTTGATGATCAAGTTAACGGCCCGCGATAAATCGCGCAAGGCAGATGAGGGCATTTCCCCCCGCCGGTGCGGCGTCGGTCCGGGGATCGGATTGCAGGAAAGGTGCCCGGCCTGCTCCTCTTATGCAGGGATGCGCAGGCTGCCGGTGCCGCCGGCGGCCTGGACCGAGCGGGCGCCCGAGGCAATGGCGGCGGACAGGCAGTCATGAGCATTGGCATCATCGAGCCAGGCGTGCAGGAATCCGGCATTGAAGGCGTCGCCGGCGCCGGTGGTGTCGATAACCTTCACCCTGGGGGCGGGCAGGGCCAGAATGTCGCCATTCATGGCGAGCAGGGCGCCGTTCTCGCCGTTCTTGAGGGCAACGACGGGAAAATGGCGCTGAAGCCCGACCAGCGCCGCCTTCGGGTCGCTCTCCCCGGTCAGCGCCCGCGCCTCTTCCAGATTGGGCAGGAAGACGTCGACGCCGGTGGCGCGCCCGAAAAACATCGGATCGCCGATCAGCGTGTCATCCCAGCTCGGGTCGAGCGAGACGGTGAGGTCGCCGGCCTTGGCGGCCGAAACGGCGTCGCTCATTTCGTGGAGCGTGGCATATTCGGCGATATGCAGATGTGCCGCCTCGGGCCAGGCCAGGGCGGCCTCGAAGCTGGCTGGCCTTGCATGGCCGGCGCGGCGGGAGAGAAAGGCGCGGTCGCCATCCTTGACCATCACCACGGTCAGTTGCGGGCCCGCGGCCGCGTCGCGGTCGAGAAAGCGCAGGTCCAGCCCCAAGGCGCCAAGCTCGCCCGAGAGCGTCGCCGAGAGCGGGTCTGCGCCGAAACGGGCCAGCAGCGCCGACGGCCGGCCCAGCCCGGCAAGATGCGCGGCGGTGATGAGTGCGCCGCCACCCGGGGTCAGGGCAAACTCCTGCGCAAAAATCTCGCGGCCCAGCTGCGGCATGGCATCGAGGCCCCGGAACACCAGGTCGCAATAGATGCGGCCCAGGCTGAGCACGGCCCGGCGGGTGGAGACGCTCATGCCCGGCCCAGAGCTTTCTCGCTGGTGGCGTCGAAGAGATAGAAAGAGCCCGGCGCGGCGCCAATGGAGATGGTGCTGCCAATGGCAGGAACGATACGGCCCGGCGCGGTGGCGACGACCGGCGTGCTGCCCAGGCGCACGTGAACCAGGGTTTCCGCGCCCAGCGGCTCCACCGCCTCGACCGTGCTGGTGGCGATGAGGCCGGCCCCGGCGCCTTCCCGTACCACCAGATCGTGTGGACGGATGCCCAGGCGCACCTGACCCTCATGGGGAGGCAGGGACAGGCCGGAAACAGTCGCGCCCTCGATGGTTAGCGCCCCGCCCGACAGTGTGCCTTCGAGCATGTTCATCGACGGGCTGCCGATGAAGCGGGCGGTGAACACGTCGACCGGGTTCTCATAAAGATCGGTGGGGGTGCCGACCTGCAGTATATTGCCGTCGCGCATGACCACGATCTTGTCGGCCATGGTCATGGCCTCGATCTGGTCATGGGTGACATAGACGATGGTGGTGCCCAGCCTGTGGTGCAGGCTCTTGATCTCCATGCGCATCTGGCTGCGCAATTGCGCGTCGAGATTGGAAAGCGGCTCGTCGAAGAGGAAGGCGACGGGATCGCGCACCATGGCGCGGCCGATGGCGACGCGCTGGCGCTGGCCGCCCGACAGGGCCGCCGGGCGGCGATCGAGCAGGGTTTCCAGCCCCAGAATCTTGCCCGTCTCGGCGATGCGCTTGCGCTTTTCTTCTTTCGAAAGCTTGGCGGTATAGAGCCCGAAGCCGATATTCTGGCCCACGGTCATATGCGGATAGATGGCGTAGTTCTGGAA
>NZ_JAUCDN010000002.1:0-36819 GCF_034675085.1 Devosia sp. | reverse complement strand
GCACGAAGAGCAGGTCCGAAAGGCGGTTGAGATAGCGCACGGTTTCGGGGCTGGTATCGGGTTCGGCGCGGGTCAGGGCGACGGTGACGCGCTCGGCGCGGCGGGTCACGGTGCGCGCGATATGCAGGGCCGCCGCCAGCGGCGTGCCGCCGGGCAGGATGAAGCTTCTCAGGGGAGTGAGATCGGCATTGAAATGATCGATCTGCCGTTCGAGGAATTCGGTCTGCACGGCCCGGATGCGCAGGGTGGGGTGCTCGGCATCGGGATCGTCGGCGCCGGGGGTGGCCAGGTCCGAGCCGACATCGAAGAGGTCGTTCTGGATGCGGGCCAGCAGCATGTCGATCTTTGGCATGGAGCTGGTATGGATGCGCGCCTGGCCGATCATGGCGTTGGCTTCTTCCACCGTGCCATAGGCTTCGATGCGCAGGTCGAACTTGTCGCGGCGCGGGCCGCGCACCAGGCCGGTGGTGCCGGCATCGCCGGTGCAGGTATAGATGCGGTTGAGCTTGATCATGCCTAGCGGCCCTGGCCGAAAAGAAAGAGCGCCCCCAGAATCAGCACGACGGCAATGGCCTGGCCCAGAACGCGCAGCCGCATCAGTTTCTGGCTGGTACTGCCCGGCCCGCCCCGGACCATGTTCCAAAGGCCCATTCCGAGCACGATGACGACGAAAAGCAGCGCAAGCGCGATGGCGATATTGAGAGCGGTCTGCATGATGTCCTACCGAGGTGAGGTGTGGCCTTTGATATAGGCAAGCAGCCCCTGGGCCAACGCGTCATAAATGACACGGATCCGGTGCGAGGTGAACAATTCCCTGTGCGTGGTGAGCCAGAGCGGCAGGGGCGGGATGTCGAGAGCGATGGGCAGGATGACGAGGCCCGGCGTGCGCCGGGCCAGATTGGCCTGCGCGAAGCCGATGCCCAGCCCGGCCTTGAGCAATTCCCAGAGCAGGGGCTGGTCGTCCGAGCGCAAAGGGAAGTGATCGCGGGTGAGGCGGTGGCCGAGTGTCGAGGCATGGGCGATGATGGCGTCGGAGCGGTCGAACCCCAGAAGGTCGTGGTCCCAAAGGTCTTTAAGGGTCTCGGGACGGCCACGGCGGGCGAGATAGTCCCGGTGGGCGACGGGGACGAGGGGAATGTCGCCCAGATGACGGGTCACCAGTTCGAGCTGGGTGGGGCGGAACATGCGCAGGGCGATGTCGGCCTCGCGCATGAGCAGGTTCTCGGCCGAATCGGAGGGAACGATCTCGAGCGCGATATGGGGGTGGAGCCTGCGGATGGCGGCAAGGATTTCGGGCAGCACGTAATTGGAGATCATGGTGCTGGCGGTGATGCGCACCGTGCCGGTCGCCTCCTGCTGGGCGCCTTCCGCTGCCATGATCGCCTGGTTGAGCGCGGCCTGGGCCGCCTGCACGGGATCGTGAAGGCGCAGGGCCAGCGGAGTGGGCTTGAGCCCGGTGAGCGCACGCTCGAAGAGCGTCACGCCGAGCTGGGCCTCCAGGGCTTCGACGTGACGCCCGATGGTGGGCTGGCTGAGGCCGAGCTGGCGCGCGGCGGCGGAAAGCGAGCCTTGGGCGAGGACGGCGGCGAAGCTGCGCCACAAGGCCCAGTCAGGTTCTCTATTCATTTTTGAATGTTAGATAGCGAATTTTTGAGAATTATCATTCGTATGTGTATCGTTGATGGTGAGCCCCTGCAAGACAAGGAGTTTCACGATGACCAAAGGCAAAGTGACGGTTCTGGGCAGCAGCGGGCATCTGGGGCATGCGGCCATGGTCGGGTTCCGCGATGCGGGCTGGCAGGTGACGGGGCTGGGGCGCAGCAATAAAAGACCGGTGGAGGGAACGGCGTTTATCGTCGGCGATGCCAACGACGGAACGGTGGTCAAGGCGGCGATTGCTGGGGCCGATGTGGTGGTCCATGGGCTGCATCTGCGTTACGACCGCTGGGGCAATGGCCGGGCCGAGGCACAGTTGCAGGTGGTGATCGACGCCATGGCTGGCAGCGGCAAGACGCTGCTCTTTCCCGGCACCATCTATAATTACCGCGCGAGCGACCGCACGGTTTCGCCCGATCTGCGGCAAAGCGGAGAAAAACCGCGCGGCGACATCCGGATAAGGCTCGAAGCCATGCTGCGCGAGGCAGCGGAACAGGGGCTGTTCAAGGTCGTCATTCTGCGCGCGGGGGATTTTTTCGGGCCGGGCGAGCGGGGCGAGTGGTTCGAGGCGGCCATGTTGATGGATGCAGACAAGGGCCGGTTCTATCATCTGGGGCCGCTGGAGACGCGCCATAGCTGGGCCTATCTGCCCGATCTGGGGCGGGCCTTCGCCGCGCTGGCGGAAAGACGTGAGGATTTTGCGCCCTTCGAGCGCTTCCACTTCGCCGGCCATTTCGTCTCCAACCGGCAGATGGCACAGGCTGTGGGGCGGGGGCTCAAGGTGGCGCCGCTGCCCTGGTGGATGCTGGGTGTGGCGGGGCTGGTGAACCCGGTGATGCGCGACATTTATCGCATGCGTTATCTCTGGAACAATGAGATGGAACTGGTCGATCCGCGCTGCGATAGGCTGCTCGGCCCCGGCTTCACCACGCCATTCGAAACGGCGGTCAAAGCGACGGTGGACGATCTTTTGGGCTAAAGCCCCACGGCGCGGCGCACATCGTCCGGCGTCCAGCCTTTGGCGCGCAGGTCAGCCAGGCTTTCCGAGTGGCGCGACTTGGCGAATTTCCTGCCGTCATCGTCCAGGATCAGCCGGTGGAAATGATAGAGCGGGCTGGGCAGGCCGAGCAGCATTTGCAGCACGACATGGATATCGGTCGCCGCCTCCATGTCGCGGCCCCGCGTCACATGGGTGATCTGCTGGGCCGCGTCGTCCACCACCACGGCGAGGTGATAGCTGGTGGGTGTGCCCTTGCGTTGCAGCACCACATCGCCCCAGCGTTCGGGGCGGGCATAGCGGATCTGCGGGCGGTCGGCGATGGTGGGGCCGATCTGGGTGAAGGTGAGCAGGCCAGTGCGCGCGAGGGCCGCGCCCATGTCGAGCCGGAACTGCACCGGATCGCCGCGCTGCAATCTTTCGATCCGATCGCCATGCGAAAGATGCCGGCAGGTGCCGGGATAGAGCGGGGCGCCGTCGGGATCGGCTTGTGTGGCGGCGGCGGCGATCTGTGTGCGCGAGCAGAAGCAGGGATAGAGCAGGTCCATGGCGCGCAGGCGATTGCCGGCTTCGGCATAGATGTCGAACCGGTCGGACTGGAACAGGACCGGCTCGGGCCAGGAAAGGCCCAGCCAATGCAGATCCTCGAAGATGGCCTCGACAAATTCGGGTTTACAGCGCTCGATGTCGGTGTCTTCGATGCGCAGCAGCACGGTGCCGCCCAGATGCCGCGCGGCGTCCCAGGTGGACAGTGCCGAAAAGGCGTGGCCGATATGCAGGTGCCCATTGGGGCTGGGGGCGAAACGAAGACGGGGCATGGGCGAAGATAATGACACGGGGCCTTTCTATATGAGCGGGAGCCATCCGTCACCGCGCCTCGACAGCGTCGAGGCGATAGCGGGGCACCTGGACGTGCTGGAAGGGCTCGATCCGCGCCTGGCGCCGGTGCGAGCGGTGGCCGGGGTGGTTTCGCCCAGGCTCAATCCCTCCGGTTTCGCCGGCATGGCCAAGGTGATCTGCGGCCAGCAATTGTCCGTGGCCAGCGCCGGCGCCATCTGGGGACGCTTCGAGGCGCTGAAGGGGGCGCTGGAGCCGGAAGGCTTCCTGGCGCTGGACGAGACCAGCATCCGCGCCACCGGTTTTTCCGGCGGCAAGTTCCGCACCGTCAGAACGGTGGCGGAGGCGGTGCTGGAGGGCCGGCTCGACTTCGCCCATCTCGAAACCCTGCCGGTGGCCAAAGCGGTACAGTATCTCGTGGCGCACAAGGGCATCGGGCCGTGGACGGCGGAAGTTTATCTGATGTTTTGTGCCGGACACGCCGATGTGTTTCCGGCCGGTGACCTGGCGCTGCTCAAGGCGGTGCATCATGGGCTCGGCCTTGACGCCCGCCCCGCCATCGGGGAGATGGTGGATATTGCCGGCGCCTGGGCGCCGCACCGTTCGGCGGCGGCGCTGTTGTTCTGGCGCTATTTCGCCGTCATGCGCGACAGGGAAGGAAGCCTTTTGTGAGCAAGCTTTCGGGACCGATGCTGGCGCCCGCCGGGGGAGCCGCGCCCGACGCCGCAGTTGTGCTGCTGCATGGCTATGGCAGCGACGGCAACGATCTGATCGCGCTGGCGCCGCATTGGCAGGATGTTTTGCCGGGGGCGCTGTTCGTCTCCCCCCACGCTCCCCAGCCGGCCGGCATGGCGGGCGCGGGCTATCAGTGGTTTGCCATAGACTGGGCCGGCGACCGGTTGGCCAGCCGGCAGACCGGCGTGGTGGAGGCGCGGCCCATCCTGGTGGAATTCCTCGCCGATCTCTGGGCGCAGACGGGGCTGACGCCGGAGCGCACGCTGCTGGCCGGGTTCAGCCAGGGGGCGATGATGGCGCTGCATGTGGGCCTGTCGCTGCCAGCAGAACAAAGGCTGATGGGGGTGATCGGGTTTTCGGGCGCGTTCCTGCCGCCCGAAGGCTTTGGCGGGGCCGATCTGGCCCGGCCGCCGGTGTGCCTCGTCCATGGCGAAAACGATGATGTGGTGGCGGTCGGCCACAGCATCGAGGCGGAAAAAATGCTGCGCGAAGCGGGGTTGGACGTGGCGCTGCAACTGACCCCCGGGCTGGGCCATGGCATCGGTCCCGAGGGGCTGGATTTCGCCACCCGCTTCATCGCCCGCGTCGCGGCGAAATAACGCCTTTCCGCTTCACAGCCCTGACACAAAGGGCTTATTATAAAGGGGTTATGGACACACTCGATTCCCGCCATGGGAGACTCACGTGACCATCCATGTGTCACCTGAGGCCTGTCCCGCGCTGGTTCTGAACGCCGATTTCCGGCCGCTCAGCTATTATCCACTATCCTTGTGGTCGTGGCAGGATGCGATCAAGGCGGTGTGCCTGGAACGCGTCAATATCGTCTCCCAATATGATACGCTCATCCGCTCCCCCAGCTTCCAGATGCGGCTGCCCAGCGTGGTCTCGCTCAAGGATTATGTGAAGCCGGCGCGCCATCCGGCCTTCACGCGCTTCAACGTCTTCCTGCGCGACCGCTTCCAGTGCCAATATTGCGGGTCGCGCGAGGATCTGACCTTCGACCATGTGCTGCCCCGCTCCAAGGGCGGGCAGACGACATGGGAGAATGTGGTGACCGCCTGCGCGCCCTGCAATCTGAGAAAAGCCAACCGCCTGACCAGCGAAATCAGGATGTTCCCGCATCAGGCCCCCTACGAGCCCAGCGTCCATGATTTGCACAATAATGGCCGGGCCTTTCCGCCCAACCATCTGCACAAGAGCTGGCTCGACTATCTCTATTGGGACATCGAACTCGAGCCTTAGTGCCTTCAGCGCGCCCTGTTGTAGCCCCGCTGGGCGGCGATGGAAACGAGGAGCAGCACGACCACCGCGAGCGAGGCCAGGGCATTGTAGCCCGCAAGGGAAATGCCGAGGAACCGGAACTGGACGACATCGCAGCCGATGACCGGCTGCATGGTGCTCAGCGCGCTGAAATCGATGCTTTCGCCAATGCCGGTGCAGGCCGTCGGGCCGGGCCAGAACCCCCATTCGACCCCGGCGTGGAACACCCCCATATAGGTGCTCCAGACGAAAATGGCGGTGACGATGGCCATGCCGGCATACCAAAGGGGAAGCGGCAGGCGGTTCCAGGCCAGCAGGACCAGCGCCAGCAGCGGCAGGCCGATATAATAGGCCAGGCGCTGTTCGAGGCACAATTCGCAGGGCACCAGCCCGCCAAAGACCTGCGAGCCCAAAGCTCCCAGAATGGCGACAAGGCCGATGATGAACGCGAGGAAAGCCGCCATCTTGTCGCGCGGCAGGGAAAGAGAGGTCTTTGCGGTCATGGATAGGCCCGGAGTGACGCTGCGGTTAGAGGCTGGATAGAGCGACGCGGGTGCGATTGCCAGAGGAAAACGGGGTCGTGAACGGGCGCGACCTCCCCACAAGAGCCAAAAGCCCGCCGGGTCGGAGCCGGGCGGGCTTTGGATTGGCGCCTTCGGGCAGGCTAGAACTTATAGTTGATGCCGGCGCGGATGACGCTGAAGCGGTGGCCTTCGTCCATGCCGCGGATGCCGTTATAGGGCTGGGTGCCCATGTCGACATAAAGATATTCCGCCTTGAGCGAGATATTCTGCGTCGCCTGGGCTTCCAGGCCCAGACCGACGGTCCAGCCGACATGGGTGGAGGACTGCGAGCGGGTGACGCCGGCGAGGGTCTCGCTGGAGGTGCCGCGACCGATGGCGGCACCGGCGGTCACATAAGGCATGACCTGGCCGAAGCTGGCGCCGGCACGGCCGCGAATGGTGCTGAAGAAATCGATGCTGGACTTGAAGGTGCTGGCGCCAACGTCCTCGCTATAGCCTATATTGGCCCATTGCAGGTCGGCTTCGCCGCCGAGCACGAAGCCGCCCATGTCCATGTTGTAGCCGGCGGTGGCGCCGACGGTGCCGCCATTGGTGTTGTGGTCGGTGCGCGCGCCGCCGCCGATGGGCTGGCTGGTCGCGGTGCCCCAGCCGAAGCCGCCATTGACGCCGGCATAAAAGCCGCCCCAGCCGGTCGCGGGGGTGGGCGTGTAGATTGTGGAGGTGCCGCTGTTCCAGTTCAGGTCGGCCGCCTGGGCGGCGCTTGAAGCCATCAGGATCGCGGAAAGCATGATGCCAAGGCGCTTCATGAGTGTCCTCATCTGCAGAGAGTTAAGATTTTCGGCAAAATGCACCGCAAGCCCTTAACGGTCCGGTAAGGAACAAGGTTAACGCGGCGAAAGAATCGGCGGTTTCCGCTCAGAAATTCGGGCGTGGACGTGGATAGGGGATGGCCGATATGGGGGGCGTGGCGAGGCCCGGCCGCAGCTCGCCGGACGTGGTGATATCGGTGCCTTGGGCATAGATGGGAGCGTGGGACGGGCGGGGCCGGGGCAGGCTGACGCCGACGGCGATGCGTCCCAGATCGGTAACCACGCGCGAGGCGACCGCGATGGTATCGTTGAGATAGCTGGGCTGGCCTTTCATGCCCATGGGGAACGCCGCTTCCTGTGCGGCGGCGTAGGTCTTGGCCTCCTTGCCGCAGATGAGCGACCGCATGTCGACGGGGGCGGCGCCGGGATTGTTGGCCAGGCTCAGCACGGTCTGGCCGGCGGGTGCGACGGTGTTGGAGAGGCCACGCAGCACCAGCTCGGCGGTGCGCTCATTGCGCTCGCGCGCCGAAGAGCCGCCCAGGATCACAGCCATCAGATGGCGGCCCTGGCGCTCCACCGTGGCGACCAGGTTAAGCCCGGACGCGCAGACGAAGCCGGTCTTCATGCCGGTGGTGCCGGCAAAGCTGGTGAGAAGCTTGTTTTCCGAATCCAGCTTCTTGCCGTTGAGCACCACGGTGCTGGTGCCGAATATCGGCAGATATTGAGGAAAATTCTGCCGGATATAGAGGCCGAGGATGGCCTGGTCGCGGGCGGAGGTGACCTGGCCAGCATCGTGCAGGCCGTTGGCGTTGACGTAATGGGTGGCGGTCAGGCCCATGCGCGTGGCGGCATCGTTCATCAGCGCGACGAAGCTGGCCTCGTTCCCGCCCACGGTTTCGGCGATGGCGGTGGCGATGTCATTGGCGGATTTGACCAGCATGACATAAAGCGCGTCCTCCAGCGACAGGGCGCTGCCCTGGGCGAGGCCAGACTTGGAGGGGGCCTGGCTGAAGGCGTGCTTGGAAATGACCACGGGCGTGTCCAGGCTCACCGCTCCGGCGGCAATCTGCTCGAAGGCCACATAGGCCGTCATCATCTTGGTGAGCGAGGCGGGGTGCCAGGGCTGGCCGGCCTCCTGCGCATAGAGCACGTCGAGATTGTCCATGTCGACCAGCAGCATGGGCGTGGCGCGGGCCGGCGCGAGGCTCAGAAGAACGAGGGCGAGAACGGACAGGAGGCGGCGGGCAAACGGCACGAGGCAAGCATTCCGGTTTTTGGGAGGCGCATCCTCTTAGCAGCGCCGGGCGGCGATCTCAATCTCGGCGCCGCTGCGCTGACGGGGTTTTGAAGCCGCCGGCTGGTCACCAAAGAGAACCTGTGCTATTGTTTGTGCCTTGGTTCCTGATGAAAGATCCCTGCCATGTCGCTGCACGATACCTCCAAATCGGCCAATTGCCACGCCATGAGCGACGTGCTCAACCGCATTGGCGACAAATGGAGCGTGATGGTGGTGGGCATGCTGTCGCGCAATGGCACGCTGCGCTTCAACGAGCTCAAGCGGCTCATCAATGGCGTTTCCCAGCGCATGCTGACGCTGACCCTGCGCAATCTGGAGCGTGACGGGCTGGTGACGCGCACCATCTATCCCGAAGTGCCGCCGCGGGTGGAATACAGCCTCACCGAAATGGGCAAGACCCTGCAGGGGCCTATGGATGCGCTGTGGAACTGGTCGGCCGAGCATCACGCCGCAATCATCGAGGCGCGGGCGGTCTATGACGCGCGCGAAACCGCGCTGACGGAGGCCGCGCCCCGCCGCGTCGCCTATGCCCGAGGCTGAAACGGAACGGGGCGCCGCAGCGCCCCGCCATTGGCGTCAGATCAACGCCTCGATCTTCTTTTTCTTCCAGACGAAGTGATACCAGGCGGCCTGGAGCACCAGCATCATGGAGAAGCTGGCGGCGTAGGCCGCCCAGATGCCGCGCAGGCCCAGCTCGGTCTGGCTGAGCCAGATGGCCCCCGGCAATTCGATGAAGAGAATGCAGGCCAGCGACAGGATCATCGGCGCATAGACGGTGCCGCTGGCGCGCATGATGCCCGAGAACACCACGCCCCAACCGAAGAGCACGATGCTCCACAGCACCACATGGAGCAGGGATTCGGTCAGCTCGATCACCTTGGGATCGGTGATGAACAGCGCCACGAGATGCTGGCTGAACAGATAGGCCAGGAGCACCAACCCGCCGGTGATGAGCAGGTTAAGCAGCAGCGCGGTACGGGTGATGGCGTTGAGCTGGTTCATCTGCCGGGCGCCGATGGCCTGGGCCCCGAAGATGGAGGCGGCGATGCCGATCGACATGGCCGGGAACTGCACATAGCTCATCACCTGCCCCAGGGCGCCATAGGCGGCGGTAGCGTCCGAGCCGAAGCGGTTGACCAGGCCGATGACGACGATGCCGGCAATGGAGGAGATGACCATTTGCAGGCCGGCCGGAACGCCAAGCTTGAGGATGAGCCCGAGCAGGCGGAAATCGGGCCGTATCATGGCCCGGAGCAGCACATGGTCCGGCGCCAGCGGCATGTTGCGGATGCGCATATAGAAGAAGAGGAAGACGAGCACGCTGAGGAAGCCCGCGATCATGGCCCAGGCGGCGGCGTTGACGCCCAGTTGCGGCAGGCCGAACCAGCCCAGGATCAGCGCCGGGGTGAGCAGGGCGCCCACGCTCATCGACAGGATGAGCGAGAACAGGGGCGTCACCGTGTCGCCCACCCCGCGCAGCACGGAGGTGACGACGAGGAAGATGAAAAAGCCCGGCATGCCGACCAGCACGATGCGCGCATAGCCCACGGAAACCGGGAGGATATTCTCCGGCGCGCCGAGTACGGTCATGATCTGCTCGGTAAACAGGCCCCCCAAGAGGGCGACGACGAGCCCCAGCGTGATGGTGGCGGCAAGGGTGGTGCCGGTCACCTGCTTGACCTTGTCGATATTGCGTGCGCCCCAGGCCTGGCCGATGAGAATGGTCGAGCCGGCCGAAAGCCCGATGATGAAGCTCATCAGGAAGAACATGATGGGAAAGAAGGTGGCGATGGCCGCCAGGGCCTCGACGCCGATCATCTGGCCCACATAGATGGAATTGATCGTGCCCGACAGCGCCTGAAGGATGTTCGACGCCATGAGCGGCACGAGAAAGACGACGAAACGCCGCCAGAGCGGGCCGGTCTGGGAGTTCATCTGAACGCTCCGAAAAATCTCGACATTGAAACGCGCCGCCGGAGAAAGACGCGGCGGCGCGGAATAAAGGCCATTGCGGGGACCGATTCACGCTTCCCGGAAAAGATGGGGCGCAGGCTGGACGGGCGCAAGCAGCTCTCGAAAGGGCCGGCCCTTCTACCCGCCGAGAAAGGGTGCGTCAATCGGCCCCGGCGCAGTTTCGGGCCGGGTCTCCGCGCCGCCTGCGAGTGCGATCAGTTTTGCGAATGGGACGGATCAGCATTTGTCATGGCGCGATGGCTTTTGGTGGATGCAAGCGGGGCCCAGCCGGGCTAAGCATCGGCCATGACTGTTTCCGCTCCCGCTTCCCCCCGCTTTGCCGACGCCCTCCTCGCGGGCGCGCGCGCCTGCATCCCGGTGGTGATCTCGGTGGCCGCCTATGGGCTGGTCTGGGGCGTGCTGGCGCGGGGCGCCGGCCTCAGTACGCTGGAAGTGCTGCTGATGAGCGGCCTGGTCTTTGCCGGCTCGGCGCAGTTCGTGGCGCTCGACCTGTGGACGCCGGTGCCGGCGAGCCTGCCCATCGGGCCGCTGGTTCTGGCCGCGCTCATCGTCAATCTGCGCTATCTGCTGCTCACCGCCACGCTGCGGCCGCTGTTCCGGCCCGAGACGCAGGGGAGGGGCGTCATGGCCATGTTCTTCGTCACCGACGAGACCTGGGCGATCACCGTTTCGGCCATGGCCAAGGGCAAGGCCAGCGCAGCCTTCCTGCTCGGGGGCGGGCTGCTGACCTATTCGAGCTGGCTGGCGACGAGCCTTGTCGGCCATGCACTAGGCTCGGCCATCGACGATCCATCGCGCTATGGGCTGGATTTCGCCTTCACCGCCACCTTCCTGGCCTTGCTGCTGGGCATGTGGAAGGGCAAGGGCGATATCGTGCCCTGGCTGGTGGCGGCGCTGACCGCGATCGTGTCCGCGCGGCTGGTGGAGGGAAGCTGGTATATTCTTATCGGCGGCATTGTCGGGAGCCTGGCCGGAGCGCTGGCGGAAAGGCTGCGCCATGCAGATTAGTCCCGAGGCCCTGATCGCCATTCTGGGCATGGCGCTGGTGACGTTCGTGGTCAAGGCCGGCGGGCTGCTGCTGGCCAACCGCCTGCCCGAGCATGGCTTTGCCGCGAACTGGCTGCGCCATATTCCCGGGGCGGTGCTGGCGGCGCTGGTTGCACCGGCGCTGATGACCGGCAGCGCCGCCGAGGCCATCGCCGCCGCCGCCACTGCGCTGGTGTTCATCCTGAGCCGCAACCTGCTGCTGGCCATGGGCATGGGCGTTGTCGTCGTCTATTTTGCCCGGCTGTGGCTGGTGGGATGAACGCGGCAGTTGCGGCGCAAGGCGAGCTGGGCTAGAGACCTTGCCCGTGCCCCTCTGGCGGAATGGTAGACGCAGAGGACTCAAAATCCTCCGCCGCGAGGCGTGCCGGTTCGAGTCCGGCGGGGGGCACCAAACTCTCTTTCAGTAGTGTCCGGTTAAGTCCAAGGAATTCGGCGAAATAGCTGGATTTCAGGGACTTATGTAGCGTGCGTGGCCAAGGATGTCCGAGACGGTTTGTTGGCATCCAGCGATTTTGTTGGTATCTTTGTTGGTATTTCCTTGATGCACCAGCATAGTCGCAAGCGCCGGATACCAACAAATGCCGCTAACCGACACGCAGATAAAGGCTTTTCGGCCTGCCGAGATACCAACAAAGCGCAGCGATGGCGGTGGGCTTCACCTTCTTATTACGCCGAAGGGTAGCAAGCTGTGGCGTTGGTCCTACCGTTTCGGTGGCAAGCAGAAGTCACTGGCATTTGGCGCTTACCCGGTGGTCTCTCTCAGCGATGCGCGCCAGAAGCGTGAAACGGCGAAGAAACTCCTAGCCGCCGGTATTGATCCCGGACAACAGGCGAAACAGGACAAGGCCCAGCGCCTTGCGACCAATGCCAACACCTTTGAGGCCATCGCCGACGAATTTCTGGCTAAGGTTGAAAGAGAAGGAAAGGCCGAGGCCACGCTGGTCAAGAAACGGTGGCTGCTGGGCATGGCAAAGGCCGATCTCACTGGCCGGCCGTTGGCCGAAATCAGCGCCGCCGAGATACTGGTGCCGCTTCGCAAGGTGGAAGCTCAGGGCAACTACGAAACCGCGCGCCGGCTACGCGCAGCCATTGGACAAGTGTTTCGCTATGCAATTGCCACCGCCAGGGCCGAGAATGATCCGACGTTCGCCTTGCGCGGCGCCTTGACATCCCCAGTTGTTACCCATCGCGCCGCCTTGGTGGACAAGAAGGCATTTGGGGGCTTGTTGCGTGCCGTCTGGGCCTATGCGGGAACGGCGGAGACGCGGGCAGCGCTGCAACTCATCGCGCTGCTTTACCCGCGACCCGGTGAATTGCGGCAAGCAGAGTGGGGAGAATTTGATCTCGACGGCGGCGTCTGGACGATTCCGGCAAAGCGCATGAAAATGCGGCGCGAGCACAAGAAGCCGCTACCGGCGGCGGCTATCACCATCCTTTGCGACCTGCACAAGCTGACAGGGCAAGGCCGGTTGTTGTTTCCTTCCGTGCAATCGACATTGCGGCCGATGAGCGAGAATACGCTGAATTCGGCGTTGCGTCGCATGGGCTTTTCCAGCACCGAAGCCAGCGCGCACGGCTTTCGCGCCACCGCCTCGACCTTGCTGAACGAAAGTGGCAAATGGCAGGCCGATGCCATCGAGGCCGAGCTGGCACATGTCGGCGCGGACGAGGTGCGTCGCGCCTATCATCGGGCCGCCTATTGGGACGAGCGCGTCAAGATGGCGGAATGGTGGGCTGGTGAAATTGCCCGATTGCGCGACAGCACGATTGCGATCTTGCCTCATGGTGGCTAGACGGTGCTATCTTCGCGCTATGGCGGTGGGTAGCATGGGGGAACCTTGCATCAAATATCGCAAAAGGAACTTTTTGACTACTGGAGCAAGGCAGCGTTCTGGCATCTGGATGAGGCAGCCGCACTACTGCTTGGCGTGAATCCCGTTCTGATTGCTTCGCGTCATCGACTGGAAGTGCAACTTGATCCTGCTTTGTGGCAACGTTGGAAAGACCTTCGGGAACTTCTGTCGCGGGCGTTAACGGCTCAACAAATTGATTTGAAACTAGGACCGGGTGGCATTCTCGTCTGGGCGAAGCGCATGGGGATCGCTTATCCGGATTATCTCGAAGAATCCGTTTTGCGCCATGGTCATAAGCTGGTGGATTGGAAGGCCGAGGCAGAATCGCTCCGTGCCGAACTTGACGTTTTGAAAAACGGTACAATCAAACAACCGCCAGCGCCCAAAGAAATACATGCGCGTGTACGCGAAAGCTTGCTCAAATTGATTATCGGAATGGCAATCGGAGGCTACGGTTACGATCCGAAGGTTAGCCGAAGCCCGACGGCGAAGGATATTGCCAGCGACCTTGAACTGCACGGCGTCTCGCTCGATGAGGACACGGTGCGCAAATATCTCGCCGAAGCGAAGGAACTGCTGCCCGGCGATGAGGCCGAGCAAAAACGTTGAAACCGAATTCGGTTAGGCCGAAACCGAACTCGGCCACCGACTGAAGCGTCCTTCCTAGAACCGCCTCATACGCAACAGTACGAGGCGGCACCATGTCGAATCAACCAGAACTTCCCGCAACCGGCTTTATCCGGCTTTCTTCCATCCTCGCACCCGCCGGGCCGATCCCGGTATCGAAATCGACCTGGTGGGCCGGCATCAAGGACGGGCGCTTCCCGAGGCCGGTCAAACTTGGGCCGCGCATCACCGCATGGCGTGTCGAGGACATTCGTGCGCTGATCGAAAATGGAGCGGCCTAGCATGGCCGGCCACCGGTTCGATCGGCGCAGGATCAAGCGCCATCACAGCTACACGATAGACGAGGCTGCGCGCGCCATTGGCGCGGCCAGAGCTACGGTGAGTCGCTGGCTTACCAAGGGCCTGCCGGCGATCCGCGACCGTAAGCCGTACCTGATCCTGGGCGACGACCTAGCCGCCTTTATGGCGGGCCGCGCGCAGCCGAAACGCACCTGCCCGCCCGGCACCTGCTATTGTGTCAAATGTCGCGAGGCGCGCCGGCCTGCCGGCAACATGGCCGAATTCATCGCCATCAATGCCCATTCCGGCAATTTGAGCGCATTGTGCCCGGAATGCGGCAGCCTCATGCATCGGCGCACCTCCTTTAAACAGTTGGAAGCAATCCGCGCAATTCTCGACGTGACAATCGTGGAGCGCCAGCCACGTCTAAACGATAGCGGGCACCTCTCCACGAATGAGCACTTTAAGAAGGACTGAACATCCATGCGCAAACACCACCCCGAAAATGAGCGCACCAAGCGGCGCTATGTCGAATACCTGAAACACGCAAGGCAGCTTTCCGAAGCCAGCATCGACCAGACGGTCGCCGCCATCGCCGATTTCGAGGCCGTGACTGGCTGGCGCGATTTCAGAAAGTTCCGCATCGAACTGGCGCAGAAATACAAGCGCGAGCTTGGCGGGCGGACCAACCCCAAAACCGGCAGGCCGCTTTCCAAAGCGACGGTTTCGTCGCGGCTGATGGCGCTGAAAGGCTTTTTCGAGTGGCTGGCCGGCCAGCCGGGCTTTCGCTCGAAACTCACCTATTCCGACGCAGAGTATTTCCGCCCGTCGGCCAATGACGAACGCATTGCCAAGGCCGTGCGCGAAAAGCCGGTTGCCAGCGTGGAAGATATTCGCAAGGTGCTGGCCGCCTTGCCGGACGGCACCGACATCGAGAAACGCGATAGGGCGCTGATTGCCTTTGCACTGCTTTCCGGCGCACGCGACAACGCCATTGCTTCACTTTCGCTCAAGCATGTCGATCTCGACCGCCATACTGTGTTTCAGGACGCGCGCGATGTGCGCACCAAGAACCGCAAGACCTTTACGACATGGTTTTTCCCGGTGGGCGATGATATTGAGCAAATTGTCGTGGATTGGTGCGCGCTTCTCAAAGAACGCGGCTTCGGCCCGGACGATCCGCTTTTCCCGGCAACGGCGGTGGCGCTGGGCGACAACGGTTTCGAGGCCGTTGGGCTGGCGCGAACGCATTGGAAGGACGCGGCGGCAATCCGGCGAATTTTCAAGGCGGCCTTTGCACGTGCCGGCTTGCCCTATGTCAATCCGCACAGTATCCGCAACACGCTGGTCATGCTGGGCGAGCGCCTGTGCGACACGCCAGAAGACTTCAAGGCGTGGAGCCAGAATCTCGGCCACGAGCATGTGCTGACTACCTTTACCAGCTACGGCGCGGTGTCCGGCCATCGTCAGGCACAAATCTTCGACCAGCTTCGCGCCCGGCGGGACTCGCTGGCATCTTCCAATCCCGACGACCTCGACGACGAAACAATCGCTAAAGTAGTGGCCCGTCTGACTAGAAAGGTTACCTGAACGCAGGCGGTATGGCTTTTCCTTGTTGCAAGCTGTTTTACCAAACCGCCACGCAGGAACACAGGATCGCCTCGACGACCCATCGCAGCGGCCACCCGGTTGCGCAGTCAGCACAGGATGCTTGGACCACAGGAAGGGCTCCAGTAACGCCCTTTCGCTATCGGTCAATTCGTTTGCAAACCAGCCCCGCGCCGGTTCACTGTGTGCGAGTGGTGTCGCTCACATCGCTGATTTCCTTCGGTTTGTCGCAAAGCCGCCGAATCAACGATATGGGCGCACGCTAAGCCAAACCTGCTGATATCGCTTAATTTCAGATTAGGCTTTCAGAAATATTGATAGCACACATGGAAAATTATCTAGAATACAAGATGGTTCTGATTGAAGAGCCAGAGAGTACGCTGCATCCATCTTGGTCCATCTCAGAAATAAGGCAAGACGGCGCAGCAATGTCCTATGTCCCTTGGGGTTGGAACTTGTCATTTTCCGCAGTGGAAATTGAACTTATAGATCACCTGAAAATACTGGAGGCGACTGATCGCCGAGCCGGTCGAATGCGCCAAGATGGTGAAAATTCAAAGCGCCGCAGTATAAGAGCAAAGTTAAGGCCGAGCGGTAACACTGTATTTAAAATGTTTGGGACGGATAGGATTGTAGAAATATTCGGACTTTCAATTGAGTGCCTGGCTTCAGATGAGGACGTTGAGGAATGTGTGGCGTATGGTTGGGTGAGCTATGACTATAGCTATGCCTTCGTTGTCAAAGGAACTGACCCCGATACTGTCGGGTTCACGTTAATGGTGAGGCCGTCAACATTTGAGCGATTTGCCAAGCGGATCGTCGAAGGGAGCGTCGATACGATAAGTCTAGTGGTAGGAATAGTTGACGGGTTCTACGCGACATGGTCGCCGGTTGACGTGCGCACTAGTGAAGTAAAGGTCCTGGCGCGAGGTAAAGAGCAGGTTATCGAGGATCCCACCGGTTCCGGGATTGAACCGCCCCGTCTTGGTAAAATCTATGACGCAAACATTTATTTCATCGCAAAGCGCGAATTGCCGGTGAGAGGGGCGTGCTGAGTGATGAAACGAGGCCGCACCTTTTGTTTGCAACTCCTCGGCGTCCTTCTGCTGACAAGGCGAAGCTGCCGAACTACGTGACATAGACGCAGCACGTCGACTCATATGCTATTACTGGAAAACTGCCGCACTGAAATTAAGACGGATTCCAGTTTGTTGGTCTTTTTGTTGGTATCTTTAAAAATTGCGCCAAAAATATTTAATGATTCCAATTATGTAGACCGTCAGTTTGATGCCGGCGGGGGCACCATTTTTCCCTAACCCTTGACGATTTCGAAGCGCGTGGCTCCGTCCGCCTCGGCATGGGTGCAGCCATGGCCGTTCTGGCGGCAATAAAGGGGAATATCGATCCGCGCCATCGGGTCGGTGGCGAGGATGACCAGCGTCGCCCCGGCGGGGAGGGACGCCAGCCGCTTTTCCATGCGCAGCACCGGCAGCGGGCATTTCAGCCCGCGCGCGTCCAGCGTTTCAAAATCAGTCGGCAAGGATCAGCACCCAGTGGATGCCATAGGCGGAGCCGGGATTGAAGGCGACGCCGACGCCGGCCTTGGCCGCGCTGGCGCGCAGGCCCGCCGCGTCGGCACTGTTGTTGCGCCAGCCGGAAAAGGTTTCGGCGAAGGTAGCATAGCCGGCGCTCAGCTTCATCACCTTGAGCCCCTGCGGGGTGGAGGGGGGATTGCCGGTCTGGGCATATTGATTGGCCAGCGCCTGGGCCGAGCCGTCGAGCGCGGAATCATGGGCGAGCGGGGCGACGCCCGAGGCGGCGCGGTAGGCATTGACCAGATCGATGGCCTGGGCCCGGTCGAGCGATGCATTGGGCTGGTCCATGCGGGCGGACAGGCCGGGCGAGAGCGCGCCGGGCGCGTTGGCGATGCCGCCCATGCTGCAACCAGCCAGCATCAGCCCGGCCAGAACGGCGGCCGGTACCAGGGAAAGGGGGGAGAGGGAAAGACGGCGCATGAACTGATCCCGGAAGGAAATGGTGCCGCCCCATAGGCGGCGAGCAAGGCCAAAAGATGGTTGGCGCGCAGGAGCATAACGGGGCGGCCCTGACACGGGCTTAACGGGCCGGCGTTTTCCGCCGGGGATCGGCAAGGGGTTGCCGTCTCCCTGCCACGATTGTTTTCGGCAATCATGCGGCTCCCTCTGGTATCGCCGGCGCAGACCGCGCAAGCTGGGCATGCGCCGGAGCGCGGCGCGCGAGGCAGGAGGATTTGAATGTCGATTTATACCGGTCCGGTTTTCGAGATGTGCAGGAACCAGTTTCTCCAGATTGCCGATCATCTGCAGATCGGCCCGGATGAGCGGGACCGGTTGCTCTATCCCAAGCGGGCCATCGCGGTATCCTGCCCCATTCATCGCCTCGACGGATCGGTGACGCTCTATCAGGGCTATCGCGTGCAGCATCATCTGAGCATCGGGCCGACCAAGGGTGGCACGCGCTTTGCCGCCAATCTCGACCTGGGAGAGGTGGCGGCGCTGGCGGTGTGGATGAGCTGGAAATGCGCGCTGGCCGGCCTGCCCTATGGCGGGGCCAAGGGCGGGGTGGCGGTCGATCCGGCCTCGCTGCACCCCCAGGAGCTGGAGGCGCTGGCGCGCCGTTACATGCAGGAGATGATTCCCTTTGTCGGGCCGCATACCGACGTCATGGCGCCCGATATCGGCACCAATGAGCAGGTGATGGCCTGGTTCATGGATACATATTCCATGTATCAGGGCCGCACGGTGACCGAGATCGTCACCGGCAAGCCGGTGGGCTCGGGCGGCACCGAGGGGCGGCGGGAGGCCACCGGGCTGGGCGTGGTCCATCTCATCGGCCGGGCCCTCGAAAAGCTGGGCCAGGATTTTTCCGGGCGCAGCGTCATCGTGCAGGGCATGGGCAATGTCGGCGGCGTGGCGGCGCTGGAACTGCATCGGCGCGGGGCGCGCATCATCGGAGCGGGCGACCACACCGCCTCCTATTACGATCCCAAGGGGCTCGATGTGGAGGCCTTGCTGGCCCATCAGGGCAAGCATCGCGTATTGGCGGGGTTCTCGGAGGAACTGGCCATTCCGTCCGAGCAGTTGCTTGAGCAGCCCTGCGACGTGCTGGTGCCGGCGGCGGTGGAACGGGTCATCAACGGGGAAAATGCCGGCCGGATTCGCTGCCGCATCCTGGCCGAGGCCGCCAATGGACCGACCACGCCCGAAGCCGACAAGGTGCTGGCCGAGCGCGGCGACGAGATTTTCGTCATTCCGGACATTCTGTGCAATTCGGGTGGGGTGATCGTGAGCTATTTCGAATGGGTGCAGGATTTGCAGCAATTGTTCTGGCATCGTGGCGAGGTGCTCAGCCGGCTGCATGCGCTGCTGGACAGGGCCTTCGAGGAAGTGACCAGCCGGGCCGCGCGCGAGGGTATTTCCAACCGCATGGCGGCCATGGCCATCGGCGTGCAGAAAGTGCGAGACGCCAAGCGCATCAGGGGGCTCTTCCCTTGAGGGCGGGTCCATCGACGGGGGCCTCGCAGGCAAGGGCACGGTAGGTAAAGTTTCGAAAAATGGCCTCTCCGGTTCCGGCGGCGTAAAGGGCAGGGCGCAGGGCGTGGAAGCCGTTGCGGACATTGTGGTGATAGCCCGAAACTTCCATGCCGCGATCGAAACGCGCCCAGTTCAGGCCATCGCCCGAGGTGTATAGGCTGACGTTATGCCGATCGTTGCGGAGACGAATGAAGAGCTGGCGGCCGTAAGCGTGCGCCAGCCTTGCGCGGCTCTGCCCATATTGATGGGTGATGAAGTGGTCCTGTGTGGCGCCCAGGCCGCAATAAAGCTGATGGTCGTAGAATAAAAGCAGCCCGGCGCAGCAATCGGGGCTGAGCTCGATCTGGCATTCAATTTCATAGGCCAGATCGCCGGCAACCAGGGTAAGTGGCGAGGAATCGGCCGGGCTGGCGCCGCGGCCCTGAAGCACGAGGGCGCGATCCCCGACCTTGAGGCGGGATTTTTCGTCGGGCGCTGGATTGAAAAAGCTCCATTGCACGCCGTAGCGATCTTCGGCGAAGTTATCAGACAGCGGCAGGCCTGGATGCCCGGGGCTCGCCGGCAGCGGCGCAAGCAGGGGGGTCGAAAGATCGCCGCCGCCAAATTCCGGCCAGCCATCGTCGGACCAGCTCACCGGCGCCAGAAGCGTCTGGCGCCCAAGCGTCCAGAAGCCGTTCTCATAGCCGTGATAAAGCGCCCAATATTGCCCGTCCGGGGTGGATACGAGCGTGGCATGGCCGCGCGACCACCATTTCTCCGCCAGAGATCGGGTGCGAACCACTGGATTGCGGGGGTGGTTCTGCCAAGGGCCGTGGATGGAGCGTGCACGGGCCACGATCACCATGTGGCCGGTGGGCGGACCGGCGGTGCCGCCCACGGCCGAGACAAGATAGAAATACTCCCCGCGCCGCGTGACCTTGGGCCCTTCCTGGGCATAGGCTTCGACGTCCCAGTCTTCCGGATAGCGCCAGCCATCATAAACGTGTTCGACCGCGCCCAGGGTGGAGAGCCCGTCGGGGCTGAGGCGGACGCGATCTCCCTTGGAGAGGAACAGCCAGCGCGATCCGTCCTCGCCCACGGCGTGGCCGGGATCGATATGTCCTGTCAGATGCAGATCGATCGGATCGGACCAGGGACCGGCTATGTCATCGGCCCAGATGACCCAATTGGTGGAGCGGCTGCCCGGCGCGGCATTGGCCTTGGTGGGAAAATAGATGAAATAGCGCCCCTCATGCCTGACCAGTTCGGGGGCCCAGACCGAGCCGATATTGCGCGTCAGCGCCGCGTTCAGTGGGCGCCAGCTGAGCAGATCGCGCGAATGCCAGATCAAGAGCCCGGGATAGGTCTCGAAGCTGGAGAAGGTCATGTAGAAATCGTCGCCGTCCCGCAGGATGGACGGGTCCGGATGGTCCCCCGCCAGGATGGGATTGAGAAAGGTGCCATCCTGCAGATCGGCTTTGCGCTGGCCCTCCGGACCCTTCGCCCATGTCTTCCTGGGGTGATCGTCCATGCCCTGCATCTCCATCACGATTGTGCCGGCGTCCCACCGGGCGGCGAGACGAGGATTGCACATAGTCCTTCGAAATGTCATATATCTTTTCAATGCAGGTATACAGCTTTCTCGCTCCCGCCACGTCAAAGGGCGATACCCGCCATTGCCACCATCGTCGCGGAGGACCGGCGCGCATGAAAATCGTGGACGTTACGGTAACGAAATTCACCCACAAGAGCCGCAAGCATCAGGATAGCCACGGCCATTCTCATCCAGGCCCGGAAAAAGACGCCGTGCAGGCGCTGCTGACCGTCCGGACCGATGAAGGACATGAGGGCTACGCCTTCCAGAATCCCGACGCGCTGCGCCCGGCCATCGTGGATAAATATCTGCGCCCGGTGGCTATTGGCGAGGATGGCTTTGCCCGTGAACGCATCTGGCAAAATCTGGAGCGCCGGCAGCGCGGCAGCGGCGGGCATTTTGCCGACCGCACCCTGGGCGCGCTCGACCAGGCGCTATGGGACCTGGCCGGCCGGGCGCTGGGCGTGCCGGTCTATAAGCTGCTCGGCGCCTATCGCGACAAGATCCCCGCCTATGGCAGCATCATGTGCGGCGACCAGCTTGAAGGCGGGCTGGCGACGCCGGATGATTATGGCCGCTTCGCCAAGACGTTGGTGGCGCGGGGCTATAAGGCGATCAAGCTTCACACCTGGTTTCCGCCCATTCCCGGCGCGCCCGACCCGCGCCGCGACGTAGAGGCCTGCGCGGCGGTGCGCGACGCCGTCGGCCCGGATATCGCCCTGATGCTGGATGGCTATCATTGGTATAGCCGCACCGACGCCCTCTTTATCGGACGGGAGCTGGAAAAGCTGAATTTCCTCTGGATCGAGGAGCCCATGGATGAGGCCAGCCCCTCAGCCTATGCCTGGCTCTCCCGCAATCTTGACATTCCGGTGCTGGGGCCGGAATCGGCGCCCGGAAAATACCGGACCCGCGCCGAATGGGTGCGGGCCGAAGCCAGCGACATCCTGCGGGCGGGGGTGTTGAATTCAGCCGGCCTGTCGCCGCTGATGAAATCGGCGCATCTGGCCGAGGCGCATGGGATGAACTGCGAAATCCACGGCAATGGCGCCGCCAATCTGGCCGCCTGTCTCGCCATTCCCAATTGCGACTGGTACGAGCGCGGCCTGCTCCATCCCTTCCTCGACTATGACGCCGTGCCCGAATACCTGAACAGCCCCACCGATCCAATGGATTCGGACGGCTACGTGCATGGTTCGCAGCGGCCCGGCCTAGGCGAGGACATCAATTTCGACTACATCGCCGCGCACAAGGTGGCCTGACAGCAACGCGCTTTTCCGATAAACCTATATTACATATTGCCAGGGTTTGCTGGATTGATGTAGAAACCTGTATGGTAACTATCGGGAGGATTTCACCATCATGAAATTTCAGAACACGCTTCGCATCCTGGCGCTGGCGACGCTGCTGTCCAGCACCACCCTGGCCACACAGGCCGAAACGCCGGTCGACCAGCTGGTCGTGGGCCTGAGCATGGTCAGCATGCTTTCGCTCGATCCCTCCGCCATGAGCGGGCGCGAGTCGGTGGAAATCAACAGCAATATCTACGACTCGCTGATCGAGGCCGACCCGGTGGAGGCCGGCGTCTTCCACCCGCGCCTGGCGGAAAGCTGGGAGCTGAGCGAAGATCGCAACACCATCACCTTCCATCTGCGCAAGGACGCTAAATTCCATTCGGGTAATCCGGTGACGGCCGAGGACTTCCTCTGGTCGATGCAGCGCGCCTTCGCCCTGGGCATTGGCGGCTCGAACATCCGCGTCTTTGGCTATAATGAAGATAATATCGCCGAGATGGTCACGGCGCCCGACCCGTATACCGTCGTCGTGCGCCTGCCCAAGCCGAACGATCCCAACCTCATTCTCGGGGTCATTGCGGGTGCAGGCGTGGCCATGGTGATCGACAGCAAGCTCGCCATGGAGCATGTGGTCGACAATGATTTCGGCCAGGGGTGGCTGACCACCAACAGCGCCGGCTCGGGCCCGTACCGGCTCAATCGCTGGCAGGCCAACGACATCGTGATCCTCGATCGTGTCGACGACCACTGGGGTGGCCAGGCCGAACTCAAGCGCCTGATCTTCCGGCACATGCCTGAATCCCAGTCCAAGCGTCTGGCGTTGCAGAGCGGGGACATCGATATCGCCACCGGCATGTCCGTGGCCGATATCCAGGCATTGCAGGCCAATGCCGATCTCATCACGGCCGAAGTGCCCAGCGGCAACGTCTATTACGTGGCGATGAGCCTCAAGGACGAGAAATATGCCAACGACAAGGTGCGCCTCGCGATCCGCCATCTCATAGACTATGAGGGCATCAACGAGACCATCCTGCCTTTCTACGGCACCTTCCACCAGCGTCCGATTCCGAAGGGCCTGCCCGGCGCGCTGCCGGATCCCGAATACAAGCTCGATCCGGACTATGCCAAGCAGTTGCTGACCGAAGCCGGCTATCCCGAAGGCTTCTCCACCACCATTCGCGTGCTGGCGGAATCGCCTTTCGTGAACATCGCCACGGCGTTGCAGGCTACCCTGGCCCAGGCCGGCATCGCGGCCGAGATCATCACCGGCAATGGCGACCAGGTCTATGGCGCCATGCGCGAGCGCAATTTCGAAATCATCGTCGGAGCCGGGGGCGACCGCAACGGCTCGCATCCCTATACCAGCCTGCTTTCGCTGGTCTACAACAACGACAATAGCGATGAAGCCAAGCTCTATACACTGCAAGCCTGGCGCACCTCGTTCCAGAGCGTTGAGATCAACGAGTTGCTGGACGCGGCCCTGCTCGAGCCCGACGCCGATCAGCAGCGCGCCATGTATGAAGACATCCAGCTCAAGTTCGAGGAGTCCGTGCCGCCGTTGCAGGTCATCTCGCAGCTCTACAGCACGGTGGTCTATCAGGACGACCTGGTGAACTTCGTCTCACACCCCTACCAGAACACGCGCTATCGCGACGTCGTCAAGCAGCGCTGAGGCGCTCTTGCAACTCCGGTCGAGGGGGCGCGCTGCTCCCTCGATCCGCTGGCGGAACGGCTTCCGTCGGCCTCTATCCGAAAGGCCAAACCATGTCGCAGTATCGTCGCGCGAAAGTCATGGGCTTCCTGCAATCGGCCGGCTCCGTCGCCATCACGCTGTTCCTTTTGGTCACACTGACCTTTTTTCTCGGCCAGGTGATGCCGGTGGACGTGGTGTCCAAGCTGGTCGGGCCGGATGCCGATTTCCAGACTTATGAGGCAGTGCGCCAGCGCCTCGGGCTCGATGAGCCGCTCTACGTGCAGTTCGGCCTCTATGTCGGGCGCATCCTGACCGGCGATTTCGGAACGGCGCTGCTGACCGGCCATCGCGTCATCGACGATATCCTGCGCGTTTTTCCCGCTACCATCGAGCTGGGGACGCTTGCGCTGCTGATCGGCGCCGGTATCGGCATTCCGCTCGGCGTCCTGGCCGCCGTGCGCCGCGACCGGATGAGCGACCACATCATTCGCATCGTGACATTGCTGGGCCATTCGGTGCCGATCTTCTGGCTCGGCATGATGGGCCTGCTGGTTTTTTACTCCCAGCTCGGCCTTGTCGGCGGTTCGGGACGCGTCGCCGTCTTCTACGAGGGCCTGGTGCCCACCGTTACCGGCATGCTGCTGATCGATTCGCTGCTGGCCGGGGACATGGAAGTGTTCGGCAGCGCCATACGTCATATTATCCTGCCGGCATCGGTGTTGGGTTATGCCTCCATGGCTTCGCTCTGCCGGCTGACGCGAAGCTTCATGATCGACCAGCTCGGCCAGGAATATGTGATTTCAGCCCGGGTGAAGGGCCTCTCCACCTGGCAGGTGGTCTGGGGGCATGCCTTCCCCAATATCAGGGTGCAGCTGCTCACTGTGGTGGCGCTGACCTATGGCTCGATGCTGGAAGGGGCTCTGCTCATCGAGACCATCTTCGCCTGGCCCGGCTTCGGCCAGTATCTCACCAACAACCTGCTTCTGGGCGACATGAACGCCATCATGGTCTGCGTGCTGCTGGTGGGGGTGGTCTTCATCACTCTCAACCTCATCGCCGACTTCCTCTACACCATCTTCGATCCCAGGACGTCCCGATGAGTTCCGAACCGACGGCCGCCCCAGCGCCCAAGCAGCCTTTCCTGACGCGCGAAGCGCGCTCGCCACGGGAGGCCATCCTGCAGCGCCTGGGCATCGGCGCGCTGACCTTTCTGGGCAATCGCCTCGCCATGGTCGGGCTGGCCATTATCGTGCTGCTGGTGGTTCTCGCCATCTTCGCGCCGTTGATCGCCACCCATGATCCCAATCTGCAAAATCTGCGCGGCGCGCGGCTGCCGCCTTCGGCGACGAATTTTTTCGGCACCGACGAATATGGCCGGGATATCTTCAGCCGTATCGTGCATGGCGCGCGCATCACGCTCTATATCGTGGGGCTGGTGACGGTGACGGTAGGGCCGATCGGGCTGATCGTCGGGGCCATTTCCGGCTATTTCGGCGGCTTCGTCGATACGATCGTCATGCGCATCACCGATCTGTTCCTGGCGTTTCCCAGCCTCATCCTGACGCTGGCTTTCGTGGCCGTGCTCGGCCCCGGTCTCGAACAGGCGGTGCTGGCCATCGCGCTCACGGGCTGGCCGGCGATGGCGCGCCTGGCGCGCGCCGAAACGCTCACCATCCGCTCCACCGACTACATTGCCGCCGCCAAGCTGCAAGGGGCCTCGTCCTGGCACATCATCTTCCATTCGGTGATCCCGATGTGCCTGCCGTCGGTGATCGTGCGCCTTACGCTCAACATGGCCGGCATCATCCTCACCGCGGCCGGCCTGGGCTTTCTCGGCCTGGGCGCGCAGCCGCCGACCCCCGAATGGGGGGCCATGACCTCGACCGGGCGGGCCTACATGCTCGACAGCTGGTGGATGGTCACCTTCCCCGGCCTGGCGATCATGATCGTCAGCCTGGCCTTCAACCTCTTCGGAGACGGATTGCGCGATGTCCTCGACCCCAAAAGCAACTGACCCGTCCGCTCCGCTCTTCCAGGTGGAGGACCTCTGGGTGCGCTACCGCATGCGCTACACCAGCTTCGAGGCGGTGCGGGGCGTGTCGTTCAACCTGGGTCGCGAAAAACTCGCCATCGTGGGGGAATCGGGCTCGGGAAAGTCCACCGTCGGCAGGGCCCTGCTGAAGCTGCTGGCCGGCAATGCCGAGATCACCGCCAGCCGGCTGCAATTCGGCGAGGTCGATATCGCCCATGCCGATGAAAAGACCATGCAGACCATTCGCGGCGCCCGGGTGTCCATGATCCTGCAGGATCCCAAATTCTCGCTCAACCCCGTCATTCCGGTGGGTGAGCAGATCGCCGAGGCCTATCGGGTGCACCAGAAGGTGTCGCGGCAGGAAGCCAAGGCGCGCACGCTCGACATGCTGGCTGCGGTGCAGATCCGCTCGCCCGAGCGCGTGTTCGGGCAATATGCGCACCAGGTTTCCGGCGGCATGGGCCAGCGCATCATGATCGCCATGATGCTCATCTCCAATCCCGAGGTGATCATCGCCGACGAGCCGACATCGGCTCTGGATGTCACCGTAAGATTGCAGGTGCTTGCCATCCTCGACGATCTGGTGCGCCAGCGCGGCATGGGGCTGATCTTCATCAGCCATGATCTCAACCTCGTTCGCTCCTTCTGCGATCGCGTCATCATCATGTATGGCGGGCAGATCATGGAGACGGTGGCGGCGGCCGATCTCGACAATGTGCAGCACCCCTATAGCCGGGGCCTGCTCAATGCGCTGCCTTCGCTCGAGCATCGCCGGCCACGCCTGCCGGTGATGCAGCGCGATCCGAGCTGGTCCCGGCTCCAGAAGGAAATCACCCCATGATCTCGGTGCAGAATCTCGATCTGGCCTTCCAGACGGCGGCCGAGGAGCACAAGGTGCTCAACGCCATCAATTTCGAGGTGGCGCCGGGCGAGGTGTTCGGCCTGGTGGGCGAATCCGGTTCGGGAAAATCGACCGTTCTGCGCTGCATCGCCGGGCTCTATCGTCATTGGACCGGCGGCATTTCCGTCGACGGACAATCTGTCGCCGGCCGGCTGACCAAGGCGCATCACCGCAAGATCCAGATGGTGTTTCAGGACCCCTACGGGTCGCTCCATCCCAAGCATACGGTCAACACAACGCTGGCGGCGCCCCTGCGCATCCATAGCATCGGCGACATCGACCGGCGCATTGTCGAGGTGCTCGGCCAGGTGGGACTGCCGACCGCGGCGCGCTTCCGCTATCCGCATCAATTGTCGGGCGGCCAGCGCCAGCGCGTCGCCATTGCCCGGGCGCTGATCCTGGAACCCAGCGTGCTGCTGCTGGACGAGCCGACATCGGCCCTCGACGTTTCGGTGCAGGCGGAGATCCTCAACCTGCTGGCCGATGTGCGGCGCGCCCGCAACCTCACCTATATCATGGTCAGCCATGACCTGGCCGTGGTGGCGCATCTGTGCGACCGGGTGGGGGTGATGCAGCAGGGCCGGATCGAGGAAGTGCTCGAGGTGCCGACGCTGCTCGCCGGCGAGGCGCGGACCGACTACACGCGCATCCTGTTCGAGGCCAGCCGCCGCTATGACCGCTCCATGGCGTCAAGCCTTGCAGGCGCCGCCAAGACCGCCTGATATTTTGAGGACATCACCATGACTTCTGCCCGTTTCGTCGCGGATGACCTTGTCGATTTTGCCCGTGCCGCCCTGATGGCCTCGGGCCTGCCCGGCCAGTTTGCCGCAGACGTGGCCAGGCTTCTGGTCGAGGGTGACCTCATGGGCCACTCCACCCATGGGCTGGCGCTGCTGCCCGCCTATCTCAGCGCGCTGGAGGCAGGCGGAATGGCGCGCGCGGGCAGCTTCGAGGTGCTCAAGGACAAGGACGCCACGGCTCTTTGGGATGGGCACTTCCTGCCCGGCCCCTGGCTCATTTCCCAAGGGTTTGCTCTGGGCATCGAGCGGGCGCGGCGGCTGGGCACCTTTACCCTCTCCATTCGCCGCAGTCATCATACGGCGAGCCTTGTCGCCTATCTCAAGCCGGTGACCGATGCGGGGCTGATCGGCATCGTCTCGGTGTCCGACCCGACCGAGCGCTGCGTCGCGCCGGCCGGCGGCAAGAGGCCGCTGCATTCGACCAATCCCATCGCCTTCGGCCTTCCCACCGACGACAAGCCGATCCTGGTCGATATCAGCACCTCCTCGACCACCAATGGCATGGTGAAGCGCCTTGCCGGGACGGGAGAGCGCTTTGCCCATGATTGGCTGGTTTCGGCCGACGGCGTGGCCGGTGGCGACCCGCAGGTGCGCTTCACCGATCCCCCCGGCGCCATCCTGCCGCTGGGGGGCGTGGATAATGGCCATAAGGGCTTTGGCCTGGGCATTCTCACCGAGGCGCTGACGCATGGCTTGTCCGGTCAGGGCCGCGTGCTGGAGCCCCGGGGGTGGCAGGCCAATGTGTTCCTGCAGGTGCTCGATCCGGAATTCTTCTCCGGGGCGGATGTCCTGCGGCGCGAGCTCAGCTATTTTGCCCAGAGCGCCCATGCGGTTCCAGCCATCGATCCGGCCCGGCCGGTGCGCCTGCCGGGCGAAAGAGGTCTGGCCCTGCGCGAGCGGCAATTGCGCGAGGGTGTCGCGCTTTCCACGCTTATCACTGATGCGCTGGTGCCGTGGGCACAAAAGCACGGATTGCACTTGAAGGGGCTTGGGGCGTGAGCGGGCCCCGCATTCTGCTGACCGGGGCCGCCGGCGGCATCGGAACACTGCTGCGCCGGACTTTGGCGCGCAAAGGCGAAATCCTGCGCCTGAACGATATCGCGCCCATGGGCGCGGCGGGCCCCGGCGAGGAAATGATGCAGGGGGATCTGGCCGATGCCGACTTCACCCACGCGCTTTGCCGCGATGTCGATGCCATCGTGCATATGGCGGGCAATCGCAAGGAAAGTCCGTGGGAACGCCTGATCGGACCCAATCTGATCGCCGCCACCAATTTGTGGGAAGCGGCGCGGGTCAATGGTGTCAAGCGCATCGTCTTCGGCAGTTCCAACCATGTGGTGGGCATGTATCCGGCGGGAGAAATTCTCGATGAGCGCGACCTGCCACGCCCCGATTCCCGCTATGCCGTGACCAAGATCTTCGTCGAGGGGCTGGGAAGCCTTTATGCCGACAAGTATGGCATCAAAGGCTTCCTCATCCGCATCGGCAGCTATGAGCCGAAGCCGAGCAGCCTGCGCGCGCTCTCCACCTGGATTTCGCCGCGCGACCTGACTGCCATCGTTCGGGTGGGACTGGATGCCGATTATCACTGCGAAACGGTGTTCGGCATTTCCCGCAACACCAGGGCCTGGTGCGATAATGCCCGCGCCATTGCGCTGGGCTACGATCCGCAGGACGACGCCGAGGATTATCTGGCTGAGATCGACCCCGAGGCGGGCCCTGCCGGTATGGTTGCCGCGTCCCTCCAGGGCGGGGGCTCGGCGGCCAAGGAATTTGCCGGCGATCTCGACATGTTGCGGCGGCGCGGGCGCCGATGAGAAGGCATCTCCTGATCGTCTGCAATTCGCGCAGCGCCAATCTGTCCTTGCATGAGTTCGATCTCCCCAGCCGCAGTATCTTGCCGCGCGGCGTGCTCGATCTGCCGGTGCCGCCCGGCGAGGCCAATGCCGCGTCCATGGCGCTCAATGCCGATGGAACACGGCTTTATCTGGCCTGGCGCGGCAGCCGCAAGGAAGTACTGACATTCGCGTTGGCGGCTGATCGGGCGGCGCTGTCTCTCCTGGGACGACTGCCCCTGGATGACGATATCTGCTTCCTGCATTTCGATGCGGAGCGGCGCCAATTGCTCGCCGCAGCGGGGCAAGATGTGCTTGCCCTGCCGCTGGACGAAAAAGGTCTGCCGCATCTGCGCGCGCGCTGCGCCGTGGGGCCGATGGCCCATGGGATCATCGCGCTGGGCGCGGGGCGAATGCTGGCCTCGTCCTGTCGCGGCGATGTGCTTGGCGTCGTCGGTCAGACCGACACGGGAGAGCTTGAGGTGGTGCAGGCCATCGCGCAGCCGCCGGGCAGCGGACCGAGGCATTTGTGCCGGGCTCCTGACGGGCGGCACGCCTATCTCGTCAGCCAGGAGAGCGGCGAGGTGGTGACGCTGGATATTGGTCCGGAAAGGGTCGCCAGCGTGCAGCGGCTGCCTCTGGTGGTCGACCAGAAGGCTGGCTTTGCGCCCATGGGCGGCGATATCGGGATCACCCCGGATGGGCGTTTCGTGCTGGCGACCGAGCGCCGGTCGAACCGGTTGGTAGCGTTTGCCGTGGCGCCGGAGACGGGCCTGCTGACGCGGCTGGGCTGGGTGCCGACGCCGGACTATCCCCGTGCGCTCGCCATCGATCCTGGCGGCGCCTTCGTGACGGTGCTCGGATTTCGGGGGCATCGGGGCTGCATCTTCGTCGTCGAGACCGATGGCACTCTTACGCAAGCGGCGGATTTCGGCACGGCAGAGCGACCGAGCTGGGCGTTGTCCCTGCCGCTTCCATGACGGGTCGCACCGGCCCGAGACGGGCGCTGCTGCTGGTCCTGTCGGTAGCGATGTTCATGGAGCAGATGGATTCCTCGGCCCTGGCGACGGTGCTGCCGGCCATTGCGGGTGATTTCGGCATCGAGCCGATGCCGCTCAAGCTGGCCCTGACCGCCTATATCGTGGCGGTGGCCATGTTCATTCCCATCAGCGGCTGGCTGGCCGACCGCTTCGGGGCGCGGCGGGTTTTCGTGCTTTCCATGCTGGCTTTCATGGCGGGATCGGTGACTTGTGCGCTGGCGCATGATCTTGCGACCCTGGTGGCGGCGCGGTTCCTGCAGGGAACGGGAGCGGCGGCGATGACGCCGGTGGCGCGGCTGATCATCGTGCGCAGCGTGTCCCGGGAGGAACTGGTCGAGGCGATGTCGCGCTGGGCGCTGCCGTCGATGATCGCGCCGGTGGTGGGGCCGTTGATCGGCGGATTTTTTGCCACTTATGCCAGCTGGCACTGGATCTTCTGGATCAACCTACCCATTGGAATTGCTGGCATAATCGCCTCGAAACTGGTCATCCCGGATATGAGGGCCGAGACGCCGGCGCCGCTCGATGGAATCGGCTTTGGCCTGTTGGCGCTGTGCTTTCCGGCACTGATTTTCGGCATGTCGGTGCTGAACCTGCCGCTGGTTCCGGGCTGGCTGGGAGCAGGGTTGATCGGCATGGGGATCGTTTTGGGCTGGGCCTATATCGACCGGGCCGGGCGGCTGGTGCATCCGCTGCTCGATCCGGGGCTTTTCCGCAATGGAGCGTTCCGCGTTTCGAGCATCGGCAGCGCCATCTTCCGGTTCAGCACCGGGGCGACGCATTTCCTTATCCCCTTGATGTTGCAGCTCGGTTTCGGCCTCAGCCCCATGCAATCGGGGCTTCTGACCTTCGCCGGAGCCATTGGAGCAGCGGCCTCCAAGTTGATCGTGAGCCGGGTTTTTCACCTGTTCGGCTTCGCGATCGTGCTTTGGGTGACGGCGTGGCTGGCGGCGGCGTTGCAGGGCGGCATGGGGCTGTTGCAACCGGGGGTGGAGCCGCTGGTGATCGTGGCCTTCATGGCGGCGGGCGGGCTGGTGCGGGCGACGTTCTTTTCCGGAATCCAGGCGCTGGGCTATGCCACGCTGAGCAATGACCGGGTGGCGGACGTTTCGATTTTATCGACTGTTTTCAATAACTTGTCGATTGCCTGCGGCATCGCCGCGGCGGGCATGGCGCTCGATATGCTGGGCGGAGCGGGGCCGGCCCTGGGGGACTATCAGCAGGCGCTGATCGTGCTCGGCGGGGTGGGAGCGCTGGCCTCGGCGGCGCTGATCGGCCTGCCGCGAAACCTGGGGCGCAGGTCGTGACTTTTGAGGGGTATCGGCTAACAGATTGTTAGCATCGAGCCTCACCGCAGGGCCGCAAAAGCAGCCCTAATGCGACCAGGATGAGAAGCCGAACAGCGCCTGGGGATTATCGACCAGCGCCAGGCGCCGCTCCCGCTCGGAGGGGAACCAGGACAGCACGGTATCGGTGAGGGCGGCGTCGTCGGGATAGTCGGCGGTGACCCTGGCGGCATTGTGCGGCCAGTTGGTGCCCCAGATGATCCGCTCGGGCGCATAGGCGGCGATCAGCCGGGCGATGGCGGCGATATCCCCGTAGTCGGGACCGCCGCTGCGGCTCGATTCGTAGCAGCCGGCAAACTTGAACCAGCACTTGCCGGTATCGATGAGACGCTTAACGGCGTCGACCTGCGGGCTGTCGGGGGCGATGCCGGAGAAGAACTTGCCGTGGTGGTCGAGCACGAAGCGGCTTTTCAGCGCCAGCAATTGCGGCATGCGGTCGAGAATATGGGTGCCGTCGAACTGCACGGCCAGCATCCAGCCGAAGGCATGGGCGCGCGCATCGACATCGGCAAGGCCGGCAAGGCCAACGGCGCCGCCGGGCAGGTCCATGATGCGGGCGCCGACAATGCCCGCGTCGCAGAGGCGCCGCATCTCGGCATCGGGGGTGTCGCCGGCGATGACGGCAACACCGCGCGCGACATCGCCCATGGCGGCGATGCAGGCCAGAAGACAGGCATTGTCGAACTGATGGGCATTGCCCTGGGTGACGACGACCCGGTCGATGCCGAGCCAGGCCATGGTCCGGCGATAATCGTCGGGCGTGGGCAGGGGATCGACGGGCAGGCCCGGGCCGCCGGGCAGGGCGGGGAAGCCGGGCAGATACATATGCATCTGGGTATCGATGGTGCCGCGCGGCAGGACGGTGCGGGGCCGGGGGCCGGTATAGGTGCGCTCGATCATCATGCGGGCTCGGGTGCGAAATGGATGAGGGCGTCGCGGTCGATCTCGATGCCGAGGCCGGGGCCATCGGGAATGGAAAGAACGCCGGCGACCGGCTCAAGCGGGGTTTTCACCACCGCCTGGCGGAAGGGGTTGTCGGTGCGGTCGAATTCGAGAATGGGCTCGATGGGCCGGCGGCGCACCGGGTCGGGCACCATGCCGGCCATGAATTGCAGCGCGGCGGCAATCTGCACGGCGGTGCCCCAGACATGGGGCACGACCCGCACGCCATGCAGGCTGGCGAGGTCGGCAATGCGGCGGGCCTCGGTGAAGCCGCCGCAGCCGCCGAGATCGGGTTGTATGATGTCTATGGCGCGCTGCTCGATGGGCGCGCGCATGCCCCAGCGGGTATGCCAGGTTTCGCCGGCCGCCAGCGGAATGGGTTGCCCCGCGCGCACGGCGCGATAGGCGTCGAGCTGTTCAGGCGCCACCGGCTCCTCGAACCAGGCGATGTCATAGGCGGCGGCCTTGCGGCCGACGGCAATGGCCTCGATGGCGTCGTAGCCGTGATTGGCATCGATCATCAGGCCCATATCGGGGCCGATGGCCTGGCGAACGGCAGCGATGACGCGCAAATCCTCTTCCGGCTCGAAGCCGATCTTGACCTTGGTGGCGTGAAAGCCCTCGGCGCGGTAGCGGGCGGCCTGGGCGGCGGCGTCGGCGACGCGGTCGATGCCGTCCTGCTTGAAAAAGCCGGTGGCATAGGCGCGCACGGAGTTGCGGAAGCGGCCGCCGAGCAGGGCGGAAATGGGCATGCCGAAATGCTTGCCCTTGATATCCCACAGGGCGATGTCGATGCCGGACAGGGCGGTGACGGTGAGGCCGCGCTGCCCCTGGTCGCGCAGGCCGTTGTAAAGCTCGGCCCAGAGTTTTTCGGTTTCAAGCGGATCGCGGCCCAGCAGGAAGGGGCGGTAGGCGGCGACGATGGCGGCGTTGGGCCCCGCCGGGCCGAGGCACTCGCCCCAGCCCGTGGTGCCGTCGTCGCAGACGATCTCGACCAGTACGTGCCGCCTGGTATCGAAGCGCATGGATGCGCTTTCGAAGGCCCGGTCGAGCCGGTGTTCCAGGAGATGCGTGCGGATCTCGACTATTTTCATCTTTTATGGGTGCCGATGAGGTTGAGAAGGATGGCTTCTTCTTCCCCCGTCAGATCGGAGAGCGGGCTGCGCACCGGGCCGGCATCGAAGCCTTGCAAACGCACGCCGGCCTTGACGGCCGCAACCGCATAGCCCTTGCGGCGCGAGCGCAGGGCCATGAAGGGATAGAAGAATTCGGTGAGGATGCGCTCGCAATTGGCGCGATCGCCGCCGCGCAGCGATTTGTAGAACTCCACCGCCAAAGTGGGGACGAAGTTGAAGACGGCCGAGGAATAGGTGGTGAAACCGGCGGCCAGATAGGCTTCGGCAAAAAGCTCGGCAGTGGGCATGCCGCCCAGATAGGTCAGGCGGTCGCCCATGGTGGCGGTGATCTGTCGGACAAGACCGATATCGCCCGAGCCGTCCTTGAAGCCGACCAGATTGGGGCAGACCTCGCAGAGCCGCGCCAGCGTATCGGGCAGGATGATGGAATTGTCGCGGTTATAGACCATGACGCCGATGCCGATGGACTGGCAAACCTGTCGCACATGTTCGTAGAGCCCTTCCTGGGGCGCATCGATCAGGTAGTGGGGCAGCAGCAGGATGCCATCGGCGCCGGCCTTTTCGGCGGCTTTGGCGATGGAAATGGCGACTTCGGTGCCGTAGCCGCAGCCCGAAACGATGGCGGCGCGGCCATTGGCGGCCTCCTTGGCAGCGGCGACGATGGCGGGGATTTCCTCGGGGCTGAGGGAGAAGAATTCCCCGGTGCCGCCGGCGGCAAACAGCGTGGCGGCCTCGAAGCCGGAGAGCCAGTCGACGTGACGGCGATAGGATTCGGCATTGAACTGGCCGGCGGCGTCGAAATGGGTGACCGGGAAGGAGAGCAGTCCGGCTCCCAGATTGTGTTTGAGCGTTGAGACGTCCATCGGGCTAGTCCTTCTTGTCGAACGAGGGGTTCAACTTTCGGAATACAAACCTGCCTGATTAATGTCAATAGCTGTATGATATCTCTATCCGTCCCCTCGCAGGAGGGCGCGGTAGCGCCGCTGGCTGCCGATCAGGTGGTCATGCATGGCCTGGCGCGCGATCTCGCTTTCCCGGTTGGAAATGGCGGTGACGATGCGGTCGTGCTCCTGGTGGATCTGGGTGAGATATTCGGGGGCGGGGGGCGTGGGCAGGTTGGCGCGCGGAATGGCGTTGGGCCCGATCAGCTGCATGAATTCGGAAAAGCGCGAATTATTGGTGGCCCCGGCAATGGCCTTGTGCAGGGCGAAATCCGCCGTGGTGGTGGACAGGCCCGCCTCGATGCAGCGCTGCACCTCGTGGTGGCGCTCGAAAATCTCTTCTTCCTGGGCCGGGGAGCGGCGAATGGCGGCCAGGGCCGCCGCCTCCGATTCCACCGCGGCGCGCAATTCGATGAGCTCGACGATGGAGGAAATGCGCGCGTGATCAATGCCCTGGAAGGGGCGGGCGGGGCTTGCCGCCGGCTCCAGGATGAAGACCCCGGCGCCGCGGCGGGGCTCGACCAGGCCATCGGCGCGCAGGGCGGCGATGGCTTCGCGCACCACGGTGCGGCTCACCCCATAGGTTTCGGCGATGCGCGCCTCGCTGGGCAGCTTGTCGCCCGGCTTGAGGGCATCGGCAACGATCATCTCCCGCAACTGGCTGGAGACCTGGGCCACCAGGGTCGTGCCCCTATCCTGATTTCCAGGCGCCAAATTCGTCATGAACCTTCCCCGATCACAGGCTGGCGGCCGCGTGTCGAGGCCGCCGAGCAGAGTTATTTTGCAGCAGGTTAACTTGTATGATTTGTCAGGGCAATGTGTACGTCTATTCGCGCGGGCAGGATAGGCCGGCAGAGGGGAAGAATCCGCCGGCCCGGCGGCGCCGCGCCGAGAACGCGGCCGGCGGCGCCGGTCTTGCGCCCGGCGCTACAGGAAAAAGGCGTCGTCCAGCGCCGTTTCGGCAGCGGGTTCCTCGGGCGCCGTCCCGAACATCGCGTCGTGAATGCGGCGCTCCGCGTCCATGGTATAGCGCTTGCGCTGGTCATCCAGCATGCCGGCAACGGCCTGCGGGGGCGGCCCCGACCTGTCGGGGCACGCCGCCACCAGGCGCAGGCCCAGATCGCGCATGGTTTCGGAAATGCCGGCCTGGCTGGTGAAGGTTGCCGCCGCCTTGCCCAGCAGGCCGATAACCTGGGGACCATCGCGACCGAGCGTCTCCATCGCCTGGGCCAGGCCCTTGTCCACCGCCTGGAGCAAAACCAAGGCGGCCGTGGCTTCGTGTTCAAGCTGGCCGATCCGGCCGGCGGCATCGCCATTGGCGGCCGCGCCGAAGGATTGCGCCAGGCGGGCGGCCTCGTGCAGGCCGGCCATGGCGGCTTCGGCGGCGGCGACGGTTTCCCCGGTCAGCTCGCGCAACTGGCTGGCGATGACGTTGAGCGCGGCGCCGCGCGGGCCGAGCTGGGCGCATTTGACCGCGGCATTGAGGCTGACAAGGCGCATATTGGCCTCGATCTCCTGCACGGCCTCGACATGGCCCAGCAAGGCGCCGACCGTGGCCAGGACGGCGCCGGCGACGCGTTCGAGCTTGCCGCGCTCGGTCTCACAGTCGCGCAGCACCGTTGCGGCATGGCGGACCGATTGGCTGAGCGTGGCCAGCGACGACATGTTGCCCTGGCCGTAAATCTGGCGGCTGCGCTCCATGATGCCGCGCGCATCGGCGGCCAGGCTGCGCAGCGCCTCGCCGGCCTCGGCCACGTCGCTTTCAAAGGCGTCGGTCGCGGCCGAGAGCTGGGCCCCTTGCAGCCCGCCCAGAATGGCGAGCGCCGGCGGGCGGTCGGCTTCGTTCAGGCTTTGCGATTCGATCAGCCCGCACAGCGCGGCAAGGCCGGCCTCCACATGCTCAATGCGCTGGCGGGTGGCGTCGCCAACCTGCAAGGCCATGACGGCGCTGGCGATGCGCCCCACGATCTGGCGCGAGACGCGGCCGGTTTCGGCGCTGCTCTCGACCGAGACGGCGCGCTGGCGGGCCAGCTCGGCCAGGGCATCGCCCATGGTGTCGGCCAGCTCGCCCAGCGTATCGGCATGCAGGCTCTCGAACTGCCCGCGCTGGCGGGCCGCATGCTCCACATCGCCGGTCAGCTGCCGATAGGCGGCGGTGAATTGCTGGATGGTGGAATTGGCGCTTTCGGAAAGCTGGGCGATATCGGTGG
>NZ_JAUCDN010000001.1:0-40810 GCF_034675085.1 Devosia sp. | reverse complement strand
TTCGGCCTCGACCCGAAGGGGGATGGCGGCCTCCAGCTCCGGCCAGGGCAGGAGGCGCGGCATGGCGGCCGGGCGATAGCGATGGCTGGGCGCAAAGGCGTCGGCGCGCATCTTGAGGCGGGCGAGGCGGTGATCGCGCGGGGTCGGGGTATAATCGCCGCGCTCGGCAAAGAAATTGCCTAGATGGACGCCTTCGAGCCCGGCGAGGCTGGAGCACAAGAAGCCCAGCTTCTGGCGGTCGCCCGGCTGCATATGGTCGGGATGGGCCCAATGGGCATGCTTGCCGGCCTCGGCATAGACGACGGCACGCTCGCCCGCCATTTCCGGCAGGCCCGAGCCGATATCCATGGGCTTGCGCCCGCCATGGGAGGACGCCTCGACCTTGATGACGGCGCCATCGGCGGCGATATGCACCCAGACATGCTCCAGATCGTAGAGATGGCCGATATCCCAGTCATAGAAGACGGCATATTCGATGACAAAGGCGCCAACCGGCTCGACCCGGAATTTCGAGGAGGGCGACTGGCCAGGGGCGCGAAAGATGGTCCAGCCAAAGGCGTGGGGAGAATAGGGCTCGGCCTCATCCAGCATCAGGCAGGGCGCGTAGCGTTGCGCCAGCATTGCATCGGTCATGGTCACGCTATGGCTCCAGCGAGAGTCAGTTCCTCGGCGAAATGGCAGCGTACCTGCCGCCCGCCTGCCACGGTGCGCAAGGCGGGCGTTTCGGCGCTGCATCGGGGCTGGGCATAGGGGCAGCGCGGATGGAAGCTGCACCCGGTGGGCGGATTGGCGGCATTGGCGATTTCGCCCTTGAGCGGCACACGCTTGCGGGTGCGGTTGCCGCGCGGATCGGGCTGGGGCACGGCGGCCATCAGCGCCTCGGTATAGGGATGGAGCGGCCGGGAGAACAATTGTTCGGTGGGCGCCACCTCCATCAGCCGGCCCAGATACATGACGCCGACGCGATCGGAGATATGCTCGACCATGCCCAGATCATGGGTGATGAACAGGTAGGTGAGGCCGAACTGCTCCTGCAAATCCTGAAGAAGATTGATGTTCTGCGCCGCCACCGAAACGTCGAGCGCCGAAACCGCCTCGTCGGCGGCGATGAAGCTGGGATTGAGCGCCAGGGCGCGGGCAATGCCGATGCGCTGGCGCTGGCCGCCCGAAAAGGCGTGGGGATAGCGGTTGATGAATTCGGGGCGCAGGCCCACCACGCGCAACAGCTCGGCAACGCGGTCGCGGATTTCTCCTTCATTGCCCTTGCCATGGATGACCATGGGCTCGCCCACCAGCTCAAGCAGGGTCATGCGCGGATTGAGCGAGGAATAGGGATCCTGAAAGATCATCTGCATCTCGGCGCGCAGGGGCCGCATGTCGCGGTCGTCGAAACCCGATATGTCGATGATTTCACCATTGGCGCGGCGAAACAGGATTTGCCCGTCGGTCAGGTCATAGGCGCGCAGCATGAGGCGGGCGACGGTGGATTTGCCCGAGCCCGACTCCCCGACCAGCCCGAGCGTTTCGCCCTTCCTGATGTCGAGCGAAACATCATCGATGGCCTTGACCGCGCCGACCTGCTTCTTGAGCCAGCCGGCATGGATGGGGAAATATTTCTTGAGCCCGCGCACAGAGAGCAGCACGTCATCGGGCAGCGACAGGCCGGCGGGCGCCGATAGGTCAGACATGAGCCTGCTCCTGAACGAATTGATCGGCGATGTGGCAGCGCGACATCTGCGTGCCGAAGGTTTTTTCCGGCGGCACGACCACCTCGCACAGCCCCGTTACCGCATGGGCGCAGCGCGGATTGAAGGCGCAGCCCTCGGGCACGCTGAACGGATCGGGCACCATGCCCGGAATGGTGGGCAGGCGCCGCCCCTGATCGACGCCCAGGCGCGGAATGGAGCGCAGCAGGGCCTGGGTATAGGGATGCTTGGGCGCGTAGAAGATGTCGTCGACGCTGGCGGTTTCCACGATGCGCCCCAGATACATCACCGACACCCGGTCGGCGATGTCGGCCACCACGCCGAAATTATGGGTGATGAAGATGATCGCCATGCCCAGCTCGGACTGGAGCGATTTGAGCAGTTCGAGAATTTGCGCCTCGGTGGTGACGTCGAGCGCCGTGGTGGGCTCGTCGGCGATGAGCAGGCTGGGATCGCAGCTGATGGCCAGCGCGATCATGGCGCGCTGGCGCATGCCGCCCGAAAGCTGGTGGGGATAGGCATCGACCATTTCGGCCGGGCGCGGCATCTGCACCTTGGCCAACAGATCGATGGCGCGGGCGCGGGCGGCGGCCTTGCCCAGCCCCATATGCAATTGCACCGTGCGCATGATCTGGGTGCCGATGGTGTGGACGGGCGAGAGAGCCGTCATCGGCTCCTGGAAGATCATGCCGATATGGCGGCCGCGTATCTGGCGGATGGCGCGACTGTTGCGGTCCAGCGTCGCCAGGTCCTGCACGGCGCTCTCGCGCGGATGGAAGCGGATGCTGCCCTCTGGAGCGATGGCGCGCTTGGGCAGCAGCCGCATGATGGCCCGGGCGGTGATGGACTTGCCCGAGCCCGATTCCCCGACAATGCCGAGCACTTCGCCCCGGTTGACGTGGTAGGAGACGCCATTGACCGCCTTGACCAGCCCTTCGCGCAAGGGAAAGTGGACATGGACATTATCGAGTTCGAGCAGGCGTTCGGGCGCCATGGAAATATCGGTCATGATCTTACTGCCCATAGGGGTCCGCCGCGTCGCGCAGGCCGTCGCCGAGGAAATTGAAAGCGAGCACGGTCAGCACCACGGCAACCCCGGGTGAAAGTAGCCAAGGCGCCATGGAAATCGAGCGCAAATTCTGCGCGTCCTGAAGCAGCACGCCCCAGCTGACGATGGGCGGGCGCAGGCCCAGGCCGAGAAAGGACAGGGCGGTTTCGCCCAGGATCATCTCGGGCACGGCCAGCGTCAGCGCCGCGATGATGTAGGAGGTCATCGAGGGCAGCATGTGCTTGGTGATGATGCGGTATTCGCTGGCTCCGGCCAGGCGCGCCGCCATCACATAGTCCTCGTTGCGAATGGCGAAGAACTGCCCGCGCACCACGCGCGCCAGATGCGTCCAGCCGATCAGCGCCAGAATGAGGGTGATCAGCACATAGACAAAGAGCGGGTCCCAGGCGATGGGCAGGGCCGCGGCCAGCCCCATCCACAAGGGGATGGTGGGAATGGAGCGGATGAACTCGGTGAGGCGCTGGATGGAGCTGTCGATCCAGCCGCCGAAATAGCCCGCGACCGAACCCAGCGTCAGTCCCAGAACGAAGGCGAAGACCACCCCGACCAGCCCCGCCGACAGGGTGACGCGGGCGCCATGGGTGAGGCGGGAGAACACGTCCCGCCCCAGATCGTCGGTGCCCAGAAGGTTGATCTGCTGGCGCTTGTCCTCCACTCCGAAAAGGTGGACGCCGGTGCGGAACAGGCCGAAAAAGCTGTATTCGTCGCCCGAATGGAAGAGGCGGATCGGCAGGATGGTGTCGGTGTCGGTCTCGTAGCGGACGCGGGCGGTGTTGGGGTCGCGCTCGCGCGAGAGGCCATAGACGAAGGGGCCGATGAACTGGCCCTCATGGAACAGGTGAATGGGCGTGGGCGGGGCCAGCGTGCGCAGGCGCTGCACGCCGGTGGGGCTATAGGGCGCCACCGGCTCGGCAAAGATGGCGCATAGCGCCAGCAGCACCAGGAACCACAGCGAGACGACCGCCAGCACATGCTTGGAAAAGCGCCGCCAGATCAGCTTCCAGGGCTTGGCGGTATAAAGGTCTTCCTTGTGGTCGCGGGCGGGAAGGTCGGTGTTTAGAGCCTGTTCGGTCATGATGGGGCCCTCACGCGTAGCGGATGCGCGGGTCGAACCACGCCAGCAGGATGTCGGAAATCAGCGTGCCGATGACGGTGAAGACGCTGAGGATGAGAATGAAGCTGCCGGCCAGATACATGTCCTGCATCTTGAGCGCCTGGAGCAGCACCGGCCCGGTGGTGGGCAGGTTGAGCACTACGGCGGTGATGATGTCGCCGGAAAACAGCGCCGGCAAAGCCCAGCCCACGGTGGAAATGAACGGGTTGAGCGCGACGCGCACCGGATAGTTCCAGACCACGCGGGATTCCGACAGGCCCTGGGCATAGGCGGTTTCCACATAGGGCTTGCCCAGCTCGTCGAGCATGTTGGCGCGCATGACGCGGATGAGCCCGGCCGCCCCGCCCGTGGCCAGCACCACCAGCGGAATCCACAGATGCTGCATCAGATCGACCAGCTTGGCCCAGCTCCAGGGCGCGGTCTCGAAGGCGGGGGAGAACAGGCCGCCCACATGCAGGTTCATATAGACGAAGGCGATCCACATCAGCACCAGGGCCAGGAGGAAGTCGGGGATGCCCTTGCCCAGAAAGCCGAAGACGGTGAACACGTAGTCGAAGAAGGAATATTGGCGCGTCGCCGAATAGACGCCCACCGGAATGGCGATCAGCCAGGTGATGACCAGGCTGGCCGAGGAAATGGCCAGGGTGACGCCCAGCCGGTCCCAGATCAGGGTGGAAACCGGGGCGTTCCAATCCAGCGAATAGCCGAAATCGCCGCGCAGCACGATGGCGCTGATCCAGCGCCAATATTGCACCAGCAGCGGATCGTTCAGCCCCATCTGCTCGCGCATCACCGCTTCCTGGGCCGGCGAGATGTAGTCGCCGGCGCGGCGCAGCTCGGCGGCATAGGCCGACACGTAATCGCCCGGCGGAAGCTGGATGATGACGAAGGAAATGAAGGAAATGAAGATGAGCGTCGGTATCGCCAGAAGCGCGCGCCGCAGAATAAAGGCAACCATGCCGCAGGTCCTCTTGCCTTCCAGCCGCCCTCGAGATCGGGCGGAAACCAAGCCCGGGGACAAAAGCCCCCGGGCCATTTGGCCAGATCAATCCTGGTCGAGCCAGAACTGCTGGGTGCGGGCCATGCCCACGCCGCGGAAGATATCGTCCTGCACCAGATCAGGCTGGACGTTGTGCATGCGGTTGGAAACCACATTGACCACCGGGCCCTCGCCATAGACGCCGATCACCCAGCCCTGTTCGGCGAATATGCGCACCATCTCGGCGACATGGGCGTCGGCCACTTCCACCGAGGCGGAGGAGGAGGCCTGGTCCCACAGATCGAACACCTCGCGCAGCGGATGGTCGGCCGGCGGCTCGATGCCGGACGTGCCATCGGTATTGTACCAGACGTAATACTGGTTGGCGAAGGAGTCCGATCCCATCAGGCGCCGCGGATCGGCCGGCACATAGGTCATGCGGTCATAGGGCATCCACTGCATCTGGAAGTCGTTGTTGGAGCGGTTGTTGTCCCATTGCGTGCGGTCGATGACGCGGGGCAGCATTTCCACGCCGATATCGGCATAGTTCTCGGCCAGAAGCTCCAGCGTCTTGGCGTAGGAGGCGTCGTTGGCCTCCACGATCAGGCTGAAACGCTGCCCATCGGGACGCAGGCGGAAGCCCTGGGCGTCGCGCTCGGTGAGCCCGGCCTCGTCCAGCAGCGCATTGGCGTGGTCGGGATCGTACTCGACCCAGTGCTCGGACAGCTCGGGCACGTAATATTGCGAACCAGAGACGGGGGCGGCCTGCACCGGCTTGCCCAGGCCCGACTGGGTCAGCTCGATGATAAGCTCGCGGTCGATGGCCACTGACAGGGCCTCGCGCACCCGCGCATCCGCGAACAGGCCGCGCAGCACATCGTCGGTGGTGGTGATATTGGGCACCAGCGACCAGATGTTGGAATCCTTCCAGTTGACGATGTGGTAGCCGCCGCGCTCCTCGTTCTCGCGGTAGAAAGTGTAGTTCGCCAAGTTCAGGTGCCGGTCCTGCATGTCGAGCTGGCCCTGGGCGATCATCAGGTTGAGCGTCTCGGGGTCCTGGAACAGGCGATGCTCGATCCGGTCGATATAGGGGAGCTGGTTGCCCTCCTGGTCGACGGACCAGTAGTAGGGATTGCGCACCATGGTAACGGTATCGGCGGGGGGCGGCGTCTCGATCTGCCAGGCGGTCAGTACCGGCAGGTCGGGATTGAGCCACCAGGCGGTCACCGCGCCCTTGGAGCCCCACAGCCCCTTCCAGTTTTCGACCTGGAACTTGGTTGCGGCGGCCGCAAGCTCGGCCTCGCTGGCATATTTATTGTTGAACTGGCTGAGATAATGCTTGGGATAGACGAAGCTGGGACGGTCCAGGCTCGGCTCGCCGGTGGAATCCTTGGCCAGGATCTGCAGGAAATAGACATAGGGCTGGCCGAACTTGACGGTGAAGGTGCGCTCGTCGGCAATGCTGACTTCCATGGGCTTGCCGCCCGGCGCCAGCGTGGCGTCGATGGAGGGATTGACCTCGGGATTGAGGAAGACGTCCTCATACCAGAAGCGCACATCCTCGGTGGTCACGGGAACGCCATCGGACCATTTCAGCCCTTCGAGCAGGGTGAAGGTGAACTCGGTGGAATCGTCGTTGACCGAATAGGATTCGATATAGCCCGGAACCAGCACGGCGCCGCCAGTCTCGTCGGCGGCCCATTTGAGCACGCGCTCTTCCATGAGCTTGGTCGGCCCCCAGCGGTCGCCGGGGCCGTTGAAGGCGCGGCGCCAGACGCCGCCATATTCACCGACGCTAAGCGCCTCGACCACGGTGGGGTGCGTCGGCAGCCGCTCCTCGAGCGGCGGCAGCTCGCCCGCCTCGACCTTCTCGGTCAGCATCGGCGCTTCCTGGAATGCCCAGGCCGGGGCCGCCAAGGCCGTCCCGGCCAGCGCGGCGATTGCCAGGCGCGCAATCCAATTCTTGGCCATCATAAATCGTCCCTCATGCTGCTGCCGGCAATGCACCATTTGGTGAATTGCCGAACGTGTGAACAGTCCTCACCGGGCGGTCAGTCGAAACTAAAAATATTTTCATGACTAGCCTCCCTCTCCATCCTGTCTCAGCAACCGGCCGTACAATTATCTTGTCTCATTGCCAGTTTTCATGCTGTTACATGACTATCTATGCGCGCCAGCAAGCAAGGTGCAATACGAAAAAATTTGCACTTCTACCCTGGCCTGGCGCGAAATGGGGGCAAGCGGAGAACTTGAATGGAAGATTGGCAATGGAATCAGGGGTCTAGGGCATCTGTTCTCGCCGCCAAGAAAGCGCCGCTCTCGGCGCGAAAAAATTCACAGGCTGGTTACTTACGCCTTCTGGTCGAAACCCTGATGGCGGAAGAATCGATCCAGCGCCCCGCATTGGCGCAAAAAGTCGGCCTGTCGCGGCTGGCGGTCACCGAGTTGCTGGCGGAGCTGGAAATCTACGACCTGGTGCAGGTGCAGGGCGTGCTGGGCGGCACGCCGGGCCGCTCGCAGCTTTCCTATGCCCTCAAATCCGACGCCGCGCTGACGGTCGGGTTCGATGTGGGGGGAACCAAGGTGGCCGGCGCGATCGGCGATTTGCGGGGGCGGGTGCTGGCGGAAATGACCGAGCCCACCACGCGGGAAGGGGCCGATAGCTTGGTGGCGCAACTGGCCCGCATGACCGAGCAGCTCTGCGAGATGGCGCAGGCCCCGCGCCTGCGCCTGCGCCGGGCGGCTGTCGGCGTTCCTGCCGCCGTGCACCCCGAAACCGCTGATCTGAGCCTGGCTGGAAACCTGCCGGGACTGGAAGGGCGCAATCTGCGCGCCGCGCTCAAGCAGGGGCTGGGGCTGGAGGTGCTGATCGATAACGACGTCAATCTGGCGCTGCTGGCCGAGACCAGCCAGGGCGCGGCGACCGACCGGCGCAATGCCGTGTTCGTCGCGCTGGGCACCGGGATCGGCGGAGCGCTGATGGTCAATGGCTGCCTGCTGCGCGGCGCCCATGGCGGCGCCGGCGAAATGGGCTACATGCCGCTCTGGCAGATCGAGGCACCCGGCGTCGCCGCGCTGGAGGAAAGGGTGGGGGAGGCGGGCATCCGCAGCGCCTATGTCGCCGCCGGTGGCGATGCCGGCCACAGCGTATGGGATATTTTCGTCGCCGCCGGGACAGGCGAGGACGCCGCGCTGCGGACGCTGGACGGGGTTGGCGCGCAGGTGGCGCGGGCGCTGCTGACCATGCTGGCGCTGGTAGATCCCGAGATCGTGGTGTTCGGCGGCTCCATCGGCGCGCGCCCTGAATTCATCGCCCGGGTGAGCCAGCATGTCGCCCAGGCCTGGATGCGCCCGCTCGAAATGGTGGTAAGCAGCAGCGGCGGCAGGGCCGGGCTGATCGGTGCGCTCGAACTGGCGCGCCGGCATATGCTGGATGAGATGTTCGGGGTCTTGCCGGGGTAGGGGGTGTGAAAAGCTCGAAGATAAGGGTTAGGGGCCTTTTCCAGGAGCGGAGCCTACTGGCAGGCCCCCTCACCCGGCGCTACGCGCCGACCTCTCCCCCAAGGGAGAGGTGAAGAAAGACCGCCGCAGATCAAAGGAGAGGTGACGGGAAACGCCCCAAGGGGGCATTTTACTCTCCCGCCGTCGATGGCAAGACATGATGCAAGGGGCCGGTGGCGGGCACCGGCTTTCTCGGCCTATGATGGATGCATTGCTTCGCTTTCGGATCATGCCCATGCGCTTGCTGCTCCTGGTCTTTTTGCTGATTTTCACGCCCGGCGCTTTCGCCCAGGAGGCGGCGCCAGTGGCGGACGACGCCGGCATAAGCGAGCTTGTGCGCATCATCGAAAATCCCGAGACGCGGGCGGCGCTGGTGGACAAGCTCAAGCAGGCGGAAAGCGGTGCGCCGGCGGAGGAGACGCTGCCGCCCGATCTCAGCATCGCGCGGCAATTGGCCGAATATACCAAGACGGTGGCCGAGGGCGCCTCGACCACGCTGCGCTCGCTGGGCTCGGTCTTCGTCGAATTGCAGCATGGGCTGACCGGTACCATGGATGCCGATTTCACCGCCCTGCGCGATGTGGCGCTGGCGGTCCTGGCGGTGGCGGTGGGGCTGATCGGGGTGTTCCTGCTGCTGCGGCTCGTCGTCAAGCGGCTGCAACGGGTCATTGCCGGGCGGGTGGCGGGCAAGGGCTGGCTGTCGCGCATTTTCGGGGCGGCCATGGCGGCGCTCGTCGATTTCGGCGCGGTGCTGCTGGCCTGGGGCTGCGGCTATGTGCTGGCGCTGCTGCTGGCCGGCACGATGAGCGGGCGCATGGGCATCAACCAGTCGCTGCTGCTCAACGCCTTCCTGGTGGTGGAACTGAGCAAGCTGGTGGTGCGCACCATCCTGTCGCCGCCGCACGAGGAATTGCGGCTTCTGCCGGTGGGCGACGACAATGCCGCCTATTGGTCGTTCTGGCTGGCGCGCATCATCGCGCTTCTGGCCTATACCTTCTTTTTCGTCACGCCGCTTCTGGCCGCCAATCTCACTCCTGGCGCCGCCGCTTCGGTGCAGGTGCTGGTGATGGCGGCGGCGGTGACCATCGGCATCGTCATCGTGCTGCAAAACCGCGACGACGTGCGCAACTGGCTCTATCTGCTGGCCGCGAAGCGCGGTGGCGTCGGCATGGGGCAGGTGTTGCGCCTGGTGGGGCAACACTGGCATCAGCTGGCCATCCTCTATCTGGTGACCCTGCTGGTGGTGTGGTTCACCAATCCCGACGAGGCGCTGCCCTTCATGCTTGGCGCCACGGTACAATCGGTGATCGCCATCGTGGTGGGAACGCTGGTGGGCAGCTTCATCTCCCGCGCGGTCACCGCCGGCATGAAACTGCCCGAGGACGTCAAGAAGCGCCTGCCCCTGCTGGAGGGACGGCTGCACGCCTTCGTGCCCCATGTCATGCGGGTGGTGCATGGGGTGGTGGTCGGCGGGGTGGTGGTGACCATCGCCCAGGCCTGGTCGATCTTCGATTTTCTCGGCTGGATCGGCAGCGAGGCGGGCCAGCAACTGGCCGGCTCGGTGCTGTCGGCGGCGCTGATCGTGCTGGTGTGCATCGTGTTGCATGTGGTGGTGGCGTCCTGGGTCGAATATCGGCTCAACACCACCATCGGCAAGGCGCCGACCCCGCGCGAAAAGACGCTGCTGAACCTGTTCAAGAACGCCTTTACCGTGGCGCTGGTGATTTTCGGGCTGATGCTGGCGCTGGCCCAGGTGGGGGTCAATATCGCCCCGCTCATCGCCGGTGCCGGTGTGGTCGGCCTGGCCATCGGTTTCGGCGCCCAGAAGCTGGTGCAGGACATCATCACCGGCATCTTCATCCAGTTCGAGAACATCATGAACGAGGGCGACGTGGTGGCGGTGGGCGACAAATCGGGGGTGGTGGAAAAGCTCACCATCCGCTCGGTCACCATCCGCGATCTCTCCGGCACGGTGCATCTGATCCCGTTTTCCTCGGTGGACCAGGTCAGCAACATGATGCGCGGCTTCTCCTTCCACGTCGCCGAGATCGGCGTGGCCTATGACAGCGATATCGACCAGGTGCGCGCCGCGCTCGCCACCGCCTTCGATCGGCTGATGCAGACCCCGCACAAGGACGAAATTCTCGACGAGCTCGACATGCAGGGCATTATCGGCTTCGCGGCCTCGGCCGTCACCGTGCGCGCCCGCATCAAGACCCTGCCGGGCAAGCAATGGGCCATCGGGCGCAAGTTCAACGAGCTGGTCAAGGCGGTCTTTGCCGAAGAGGGCATCGAGATTCCCTATCCGCACATCACCTATGTGCAGGGCGGGGAAGCGCGTGCCTCGGGCCGCGTCCTGCATGCCGAACCGCCGCGCCGGGGCAGGGGCAAGGGGGCGCCAGCAGCGGGCTGACGCCATCGTGATCGGGGCACGGCTTTGCCTTAACACCATCTTAATCGGGTGCGTTAATATTTGCCTATGCGTCCTTGGCGGCATCGGGGGGCAGGGCGCGACTGTGTTTGCGTAAAACGAGGCCCATCATGTCGATCGTCCGCGCCGGAATGCGCCATATCCTCGCCCTGGCCCTCATGGCGGCATCGGCCGCCGCCGTTTCCCCCGCTTTTGCCAGCAGCGCCGATTTCGTGCGCGGATTGTGGCCTCAGGCCGAAGCGCGCGGGGTTAGCCGCTCCGCCTTCGAGGCGGCCTTTTCCGGGTACAGCTACCTGCCCAAGGTGATGGAGCTGACGCGCAAGCAGCCCGAATTCACCTCCACCGTGCAGCAATATATCGACCGGCGCGTCACCGATGCGCAGGCGAAAAAGGGCCAGGCCATGCGCGCCGAATGGCGCCAGACGCTGGCCGGCGCCCAGCAGCGCTGGGGCGTGCAGCCCGAAATCGTGCTGGCCATCTGGGGCATGGAAACCAATTTCGGCGGCTTCATGGGCGGAGAGAACACCATCTATGCCCTGGCCACCCTCACCGAAGGGGGGTATCGGGCCGATTTCTTCCGCAACGAGCTGCTGACGGCGCTGCGCATCATCTCGGACGGGCATGTGACGCCCTCGCGCATGGTCGGCTCCTGGGCCGGGGCCATGGGCCATACCCAGTTCATGCCGTCGAGCTTCATGCGCTATGCGGTCGACTATAATGGCGACGGCAAGAAGGATATCTGGAACTCGGTGCCCGACGCGCTGGGCTCCACCGCCAATTATCTGCACAGCTTCGGCTGGCGCCCGGGCGAAACCTGGGGCTATGAGGTCAAGCTGCCGTCCGGCTTCGATTTTTCCCGGGCTCGCCAGCTCGAGCGCGCCCCGCTCAGCCAATGGCAGGCGCTGGGCATCCAGCGGGTTTCGGGCAAGGCCTTTCCGCGCCCCGCCGATGTCGGCCGGCTCTATATGCCCGCCGGTTCCGCCGGGCCCGCCTTCCTGCTGCTGCCCAATTTCGACGTCATCAAGCGCTACAACAATTCCGACAGCTATGCGCTGGCGGTGGGCCATCTGGCCGACCGCATCCTGGGGGGCGGCGGCTTCGCCACGCCCTGGCCGGCCAATGACTATGCGCTCTCCAAGGACCAGCGCGCCGAACTCCAGACCCTGCTCGGCCGCGCCGGCTATGACGTGGGCACGCCCGACGGCGTCATCGGCCCGCGCACCCGCGCCGCCGTCATCGCCTATCAGACGAGCAAGGGGCTGGCCCCGGACGGGCATGTCTCGGGGCGCCTGCTCGACCGGCTGAAGCGTTAAGCTCCTGTTAACCCTTCGGGCGCATGCTTTTCCCGCTTAAGTAGAGGGCAGGCCGTTTTCCCAGATGGAAGATGCCTGCCCTCGCCCATTCCGGCGCCTTAAAATCTCCGGTTTTGCCGGCCAAGCCCGACCCATCCGCAATTGTTTCCTCCAGGCTGTCCGATGCCGCTTTCTCGCCGCCTTCTTGCCGGGCTCGCCGCGCTGGCCCTGATCCTCGCGCCGCTGCCGAGCCAGGCGCTCTCGATCATGGACCCGTTCAACATTCCCACCGCCATGGATGGCGGCACGGTCAAGGCCGGCGATTCGATCGCCTATGCCGATGGCGAGCGGCACCGGCTCGACGTTTATGCGCCCGAGGCGCGCGGTACGGCGGCGCCGGTGGTGTTCTTCATCTATGGCGGGGGCTGGAGCCGGGGCGACCGGGGCGACTATCAGTTTGTCGGGCGGGCGCTGGCGGCGCGCGGCTTCGTCGTCGTCATCGCCGATTATCGCCTCGTGCCCGAGGTGCGCTATCCCGGCTTTCTGGAAGACAGCGCCAATGCGCTGCGCTGGGTGCAGGACAATATCGCCAATTACGGCGGCGATCCCAACCGGCTGTTCCTCGCCGGTCATTCGGCCGGCGCCTATAATGCGGTGATGCTGGCGCTCGATCCGTCCTTCCTGCGCGACTACGGCGTCACCCTGCCGATCAGGGGCGTGGCGGCGCTGTCGGGGCCCTATGATTTCTATCCCTTCGAATATGGCGAGGTGCAGGAAGCGTTCGGCCAGGCGCCCAATCCGCAGGGCACGCAGCCGATCAATCTGGTGACCGCCGACACCCCGCCCATGTATCTGGCCACCGGCACCACCGACCCCATCGTGCGCATGCAGAACACCGAGCATTTCGCCGAGCGGCTCAAGGCCAGCGGGGTCTGGGTGACGACGCGCTATTACGAGGGGTTCGGCCATATGGAGCCGGTGATCGCCATGGGCGCGCTGTGGCGCTGGCGCATGCCGGTTCTGGACGACATGGTGGCGTTCTTCCAGATGTTCGGCGCCTTCCCCAGCGGCGTGCCCTATATCGCGGTGGCCCCCGAGCCGCCCGAAGGCGGCACTGGCATGGACAGCGTGGTGAGCGAACTCAATGCCATGTTCCAGCCGATCGAATAGGGCAAAGACCCCCTAGCAAACGCCTCAAGCGGGGTCCAGCCGCACCGATTCAGCCGAGCGGCGCACCGGGCCGTGGCAGACCGCCTCGATATTGTTGCCGTCGGGATCGAGCACGAAGGCGGCATAATAGCCGGGGTGATAGTCGCGCTCGCCGGGCTTGCCATTGTCGGTTCCGCCCGAAATCAGCGCTGCCCTGTGGAAGGCATCGACGCTTTCCCGGTCCCGGGCCTGGAAGGCCAGATGCACATGGGTGGGTGGGGTGCGCGCCGTGGCGGCGTCGACGAACAACTCGTCGATCTGGAACCAGTCCTTGCCCTGCTGCTCGATCCTGTGGCCGAGCGCGGCCAGCACCTGCTCGTAGAAATAGCGGGTGACCAGGAAATTGCGCGCCCGCAAATGCACATGGTCGATCAGGCGGCCGGTATGCCAGGTCATGCAATCGCTCGCTATGGCGGGAAAAAGCCGCCCGCAAAAACTCGTGGGCGGCTTGAGATGAAGGCGCTTATTCGGCCTGGTCGGCCGAAGCCGAATTGAGCTGGCCGTATTTCTCGACGCCGATCTTGTCGAGCAGGTCGAGCTGGGTCTCGAGGAAGTCGATATGGCCTTCCTCGTCGGCCAGAAGCTCCTCGAAGAGATTCTTGGAGACATAGTCGCCAAGCTCCTCGCACAATTCCCGGCTGGCCTTGTAGGCGGCGCGGGCATCGTACTCGCCGGCGAGGTCCGCCTCCAGCACTTCCTTTATGGTCTGGCCGATACGCAGCGGGGCGACCCGCTGCAGATTGGGATGGCCCTCGAGGAAGATGATGCGCTCGATGAGCCGATCCGCGTGGTGCATTTCCTCGATGGATTCGGCGCGTTCCTTGTTGGCCAGCTTCTTGTAGCCCCAATCGTCCAGCAGACGATAATGGACCCAATACTGGTTGACCGCCCCGAGTTCGAGAAAGAGGGCTTCGTTAAGCCGCTCGATGACCTGCGCTTCGCCTTTCACGACGTACTCCACTCCGTTGCTGCTTGAGCTTTTCCAGGCCAACGGGAAGCGTCATGACTTCTCCAGTCTGCCGGGCTTGCTGCGAGTGGTAGTTTTCGGTGACGCGGACGATAATGTCCACCACATTCGGCACGCAACCGCCGCATTTGGCGCGGCGGTTGAGCTCGCTATAGACCTTGGCCGGCACAACGAGCTGCCAGGGATCGGCGCGCAGCAGATCGAGGACGATATCCTCGATTTCCTTGCTGGTGATCATGTTGCACTGGCAGACGAGCATTTGCGGGCAAAAAATCTGGTGGCGCTTGCTGGGGCGCATAAAGCGACTTCAAATGCTGAATGTCAATGTCAGATATTGCCCGAAGGCCGAGCGGGGCGAGGGCGCGGCGATGTGCCGCCCTCAGCGTGGCTCGCGCCGGCGCAGAGCCAGGAGCGCGGCCTCGGCGGCGCTGCGATGGGCCGAGGAGAAAAATTCGCGCTGCGCCAGCACCATGACGGTGAGCAGGCCTGCCGCGATCGGCAGCCAGTCGGAGACGAACCAGGCCACGGTGGAGATGGAAAAATAATAGGCGCGGATGCCGCTGTTGAAATTGCGCGCGCCCAGGGCGTTGACGGCGGTGATGGCGTCGATTTCCTCGTCGGAGGTGGTGCCGGTCTGGTCGAGCGCGCCCAGCATGATGCAGAAATGGTTGAACTGGCGCAGCGACAGGGTGAAGGCGAAAAAGGCCAGCACGAACATGGCCAGCATCACCACCAGATGCAGTTGCACCTCCAGCATGGTGTAGCGGCGCGCCAGCGACAGCGAGGAGAGCGTCTCCATCAGCGCCGGCACCTGGCCGAACACGGCGAAGACGGCGAGAATCAGCAATACGGCGGTGGAGGCGAGAAAGCTCACCGAGCCCATGAGATTGCCCGCCAGGATGGCGTCGAACGGGGTTTCGCGCCGCGTGGCGTTGGCCACCCAGCGGCGGCGCTGGATATTCATGATCGAGGACAGGGACGGGCGCACCCGCTCCACCAGCGGCACGGCGATATTGTAGCCGTAATAACAGATGAGCGGAAAGAAGGTGGATAAAAGCGTGGTGGACAAGATGGGCTCCGCAGATGCTGCCGAGCCCTCATGCTAGCGCCTGAAGGTAAAGAAAGCCGCGCCGGGCGCCGCCTCCGTCCCTAGATCATTTCACCGTTTAGTAGAAACGCTGAAATGAACTAAGCCTTTGTTTCATCGCGTTTCCGAACCGCAAAACCGTTTCCACTTTTGCTGGAAACGCTCTAGATGGGCCGGCCGTTGCGGCGGTGGATGGCCTCGATCCCGGCCAGCACCTCGGGGCTCAGCGTCAGCCTGTGGGCGCCGATGGCGTTGGCGAGTTGGTCGGTGCTGGTGGCCCCGACAATGACCGAGGTGGTGAAGGGGCGCGAGAGGGCAAAGGCAATGGCCATCTGCGCCGGATCGAGCCCGTGGCTGCGGGCCAGGGCGACATAATCGGCGGTGGCCGCTTCCGATTGCGGATTGAGCCGCCAGAAGCCCTTCTGATAGGCCTTGCGGCTGCCCGGCGGGGTGACGCCGCCGGCATATTTGCCGGTCAGCAGGCCGGCGGCGAGAGCGGAATAGACCAATAGGCCCACATCCTCGTGATGGCTCAACTCGGCCAGGTCGAGGTCGAAATGGCGGCGCAGGAGATTATATTCGTTCTGCACCGAGACGAGGCGCGGCAGGCCCCGCTCCTGGGCGATGCGCAGCCATTGGGCGATGCCCCAGGTGGTCTCGTTGGAGACCCCGACATGGCCGATCTTGCCTTCCTTGACCAAGGCGTCGAGGGTTTCGAGCATGTCGGCGATATTGTCGAGGACGCTGGCGGTGTCCTGCTTGTGGGGCGCATAGGTCCAGGAATGCTCGAAATTATAGTGGCCGCGGCTGGGCCAGTGGATCTGGTAGAGATCGATATGATCGGTGCGCAGCCGCCTGAGGCTGCCTTCCAGCGCCTGGCGGATCGCGGCGCCATCGGCCCGCTTGCCCTCGCGGATGAAGGCGTTTCCGCCCCCGGCAATCTTGGAGGCGATGATCCACTGGTCGCGCCTGCCGGTGCGGGCCAGCCAGGAGCCGATGATCTCTTCGGTGCGGCCCGAGGTCTGCGCACTGCCGGGCACGGCATAGAGCTCGGCCGTATCCATGAAATTGATGCCGGCCTCCAGCGCCATGTCGATCTGGGCGTGCCCCTCGGCCTCGGTGTTCTGGCTGCCCCAGGTCATGGTGCCCAGGCAGATTTCGGTGACGCGCAGCGCGGTGCGGCCAAGGGGATTGCTTTTCATGGCTGTTCCGGGGAGTTGGAAGGATGGAGGCGGCAACCTAGCCGATCCCGCCGGAAAAGACAGGTATTCTGACATAAAATTCCCCTGTCAAAAAACCGTCAGATAAAGCGGTTTAGGGGTTGAGGTCCGCGTCCGCACCCCCTATATAGCCCTCACGCAATGGCTTGGCCCTTGCGATGACGCGGGATGGAGCAGCCCGGTAGCTCGTCAGGCTCATAACCTGAAGGTCGCAGGTTCAAATCCTGCTCCCGCAACCAAAGAAAGCCCAGTGAACTCGATGAGTTCGCTGGGCTTTTCCTTTTTTGCCGTGGGTTTCGGCATGTCTCCCGGGGTCAAATCGGATGGGCGCCTATGGCGCCTCGATGGTGGGGCAGTTCTCGCGGATGAAGATGTCGAAGGGCGTGTGGTGAGGGTGTCCCGCGACAATTTCTCCGCGTTGGAAATGTTGGGCCAGAATATCAAGGGCGCGGCTGGCCTCCAGGCGAGGGTTCTGGTCGATCACCGCGTCGAGTATGCCGTCACGCAGCAATTGGCGACGCGATGCGGTCAATTCATGGGTGATCATGACGATGTGCTGGTCCAGACCCATTGCCAGGATACTTCGCGCGATCGCCATGTTTCCGGCCGACGCATTGTAGATGCCGCGAACCTGTGGCGCGTCAATCAGGGCCGCTGCGACGACCTCGCCCGCCGTGGCCGGATCTTCGCCGCTTTCCAGCGTAGCCAATATGCGGCATTGGGGAAACCGCTCGCGCAGCACGGTGCGGAAACCCATCTCGCGTTCCTCGTGCCCAACCATGCGCTGCATGCCCAGCACGATGAGCACCTCCCCGCCCTCATTCCCCAGAAACCGGCCCATGAGTTCTCCGACCACGCGGCCCATCTGCCGATTGTCGGCGCCCACATAGGCCAGGCGCCCGCAATTGGGCAGGTCCGTGACCAGGGTCACGATCGGAAGTTTTGCAGAATGCAGGCGCAGCGCATCGGACAGGCGCGGATCGTTTGGACAGGTAATGATCAAGCCGTCATAGGTATCGGCGATTTCCTCGATCTTCCGGGCCGTGCCGGCGGGATCGCTCACGTCGATATAGTGGATGAAGGCCGTCATCCTGAGGTCCGCCTTTGAGACGTTCTCCTCGGTAAAAGCATCGCGAAGCGCCCGAAAGAACGGGTTGTGCGGCGACTGCATCAGCACGGCGATCCGCAAGGAGCGCAGATGGCTGCGGAAAATCCGCCGATCAAGGTTCAGCCGGCTCGCCCATTCCAGAACCTTGGCTTCCGCCTTGGGCGAGACCCCGCCCCGGCGGTTCACGACGCGATCCACCGTCGAGAGACTGACACCGGCCGCCAGGGCGATCTGTTCGAGCGTGGTCTTGCTGGACATGGCGGCTCCGTTGCTGGATTCCCACCACGACATTTGAAGGGAAACCATCAAGAGTCAACTTCATTGGCCAAGACCCTCCCGATAGGCTGATCGCAATAGGGAGGAAATCGTGAAAGACGCAACCGCAGCCCGTTCGGGCGCATCGGCAATTCGCCTTGGTGTCAGCCCGTTGTCCTGGGTCAACGAGGTGCTCGACGATTTCGGTCGCGGCACCGGCGCCGAGCAATGTCTCTCCGAGGCGGCTTCGGCAGGATATGAGGGGGTTGAACTCAGCCGGATTTTTCCGCGCGATGCGACATCCCTGTCGCAAATGCTTGCCCGCCATGGACTGTCCCTGGCCTCGGGCTGGCACAATGGTTTTCTGGCCGACCGCAGCGTCGAGGACGAGATCGTCGCGGCGCGCGAACATGCGAGCCTGCTCAAGGCCTGTGGCGTTTCGGTCATGGTCTATGGTGAATGCGCGCGGATGCCTGACAGCGCGCTCGATATCGGCATGTCCGGCCGATGGACGCTGGCGAGCGGCGAATGGGCCGGCTATGGCGAGCGGCTGACGCGCTTTGCCGAGGCGCTGCGCGACGAGTTCGGACTTGGCCTTGCCTATCACCACCATCTGATGATGGTGGCAGAAACGATGGACGAGGTGCGCGCCGTCATGGCGGCCACCGGTCCCCAGGTGGGCCTGCTGCTCGATACCGGGCATGCCTATGCCGCAGGCTACGACTATGCGACGCTGATCGAAAAGTTCGGCCCCCGCATCAACCACATCCATCTCAAGGATGTGCGTGCGCCGGTTCTGGCAGAGGTGCGGGCGCGCGACCTCAGCTTCAACGCCGCGGTTCGGTCGGGAATGTTCACCGTGCCCGGTGACGGCGCGGTCGATTACGGCCCATTGGCGCGATTCCTGGCGGAGAGCCGCTATTCCGGCTGGCTGGTCGTGGAGGCTGAACAGGACCCCGCCATGGCGCCGCCGGCGCCGACGGTGGCGCGCGCCCATCGCTTCGTTTCCGAAACCATCCTGAAACCTGCCCTCGAAAGGGCATGAGGACGTCATGACGCGCAAGATTTTGAACATCGGCCTGATCGGTTCCGGCTTCATGGGGCAGGCCCATGCCGACGCATTCCGGCGCGCGGCCCTTCTTTACCGCGACCTTCCGGCGGTGCCGGCGCTGCATACGCTGGCCGACGCCAGTCAGGAGCTGGCGGATGCCGCCGCCGCGCGGTTCGGCTTCGCCAAGGCGACGTCGGATTGGCGCGCCATGATTGCCGATCCGGAGATCGACATTGTCGACATCACCACGCCCAACGCCATGCATGTGGAGATGGCCATGGCGGCCATCGCGGCCGGTAAGCATGTTTATTGCGAAAAGCCCCTCACCGTGAAGCTCGAAGACGCCAGGGCGCTGGCCGAAGCGGCCGAGAAGCGCGGCGTCAAGACCATGGTGGCGTTCAACAATATCAAGACGCCGGCCGCCCTGCTTGCCAAGCGCCTGATCGAGCGTGGCGATATCGGCACGCCCACCCGTTTTCGCGGCTGGTTCGACCAGGGCTTTTTCAACGACCCGGAAATGGCCTGGAGCTGGCGCTGCTCGCGGCAGCAGGCGGGCTCGGGCTCTCTCGGCGATCTGGGCTCGCACGTCATCAGCGTGGCGCAATTCCTGATGGGGGGCATCGAAAGCGTCTCGGGTCAGGAGCAGACCTTCTTCAAGACCCGCCCGGCTCCGGGCGGCGGTTCGGGCTATGGCGCCAGCGTCGATGCATCGGGCGCGCGGCTCGCGGTCGAGAACGAGGACCAGTTCCAGTCGCTGGTGCGCTTCGCCAATGGCGCCGGCGGCACAATCGAATCTTCCCGCATCGCCGCGGGCAAGATCTTCGGCGTCTATTGGGAGGTCTCCGGCACCGAAGGCACCATCGTCATGGATGGCGAGCGGTTCAACGAGCTCAAGATCGCCCGCTATGGCGACGAGAAGCACGACCGTGGCTTCAAGACGCTTCTGGCCGGCAGCCAGGTCGAGCAATTCAACGGGTTTTTCGGCTTCGACTTTGCCGGCGGCGGGCTGGGGTATTTCGACGTCAAGGTGATCGAGGTCCACGACCTGATCCAGGGGATCATGAGTTCGGGCGGGTGCTTCCCCGATTTCCGCTTCGGCTTCGAAAATCAAAAGATCATCGCGGCGATGGAGCGGTCGGCCGCCGAGGACCGTCGTATCGGCCTAGGAGACCTCGCATGAGCAAAATTGCCATCATGGGTGCGGGCCGCATGGCGAAAGTCCATGCCGCCTCGATCATCGCAGCCGGCGCCAGCATCGCTGCGATCTACGATCCGGTGTCCGAAGCCGCCGAGGCCCTGGCCAAGTCGACCGGCGCCCGCGCCGCCGCCTCGGCGGCCGACGCCATGGCCGATCCTGCGGTGGACGCGATCATGATCGCCACCTCGTCCGACACCCATGTCGAGCTGCTCTATGAGGCGGTGAAGACGGGCAAGCCGGTGCTTTGCGAAAAGCCGCTGGCTTCGAGCTACGCCGCCAGTCGCGAATTCATCGCCACGGTCGGAGAGGCGGCGGCTCGAAAAGTCTTTCTGGGCTTCAATCGCCGTTTCGACCGTGGGCATGCTTCCGTTCGGGAGGGCGTGCATGCCGGACGCATCGGCCGGCTGGAGCAGCTGACCATCACCAGCCGCGATCCGTTCCCGCCGCCGCTCGAATACGTGCCGCGCTCGGGCGGGCTGTTCCGCGACATGATGATCCATGATTTCGACATGGCGCGCTCCATCGTCGGCAAGAATATGGTGTCGGTCACGGCGCATGGCTCCTCGATTATCGACCCGGAAATCGGCCGGCTGGGGGATGTCGATACCGCCAGCGTAACCATGCTGGCCGAGGACGGGACCATCGTCACCATCCTCAATTCCCGGCGCTGCGCCTTCGGATTCGACCAGCGCATCGAGGCCTTCGGCGCGCACGGCATGCTCGTCTCCGACAATCCGCGCCAGTCGGGATTTACCGCCTACAGCCAGGATGTGCCGGGGGCGCCCGCGCCGATCCTCGAATTCTTCATGGAGCGCTATGGCCCGTCCTATACCGCCGAAATCCGGCTGTTCCTCGACTGCGCCCGCGAAGGGCGGGACATGCCGGTCAATGCCCTGGACGGGTTGATGGCAGCCTATCTCGCCGAAGCAGCGACAGCGTCCCTCAAGCACGGCCGCACCATCCACCTGACCGGCCCCGAACAGGATTTCGAACATGTCTGATCTGGATACCCGTCATGCCCACACCGCTGCCATCGTCACCGGCGGCGCCCAGGGGGTCGGCCTGGCGATTGCCCGCCAGCTCGTGGCCGAGGGCTGCCGGAAGCTCATGCTTGCGGGTCGTGATGCGGCCAAGGGCGAGGCGGCAATAGCCGAGCTTCGAGCGGCCGGCGCCGATACGCGGTTCGTCTCCCTCGACTTGCAGGATGTCGATGCGTGTCTGGGGATCGTGGATGCCGCCGTCTCGGCCTTTGGCGAGGTTAATGCGCTGATCAATGCCGCGGCGCTCGGCGCTCGCGGCACCCTGCTCGACACCTCGGTGGACCTCTGGGACCAGATGTTCGACACCAATGCGCGGGCGCCGTTCTTTTTGATGCAGGGCTTCGTCAAGCATCGCCTGGAGAAGGGCGGCGGCGGATCGATCGTCAACATTCTCTCGCAATGCGCTCATTGCGGCCAGTCCTACCTGGCGCCTTATTCCGCCTCCAAGGGCGCGCTGGCGACGCTGACCAAGAACGTCGCCAATGCCTATCGCTTCGACCGCATCCGCTGCAACGCCATCCTGCCTGGCTGGATGGATACGCCGGGAGAGGACATCACCCAGCGCAAATATCATGGCGCGACCGATGGCTGGCTCGACCGGGCCGAGGCCGGCCAGCCCATGGGGCAGCTGTGCAAGCCACACGAGCTTGCCGGCCTGGCCAGCTACCTGCTGAGCGCCCAGGCCGGCGTCATGACCGGCGCGCTGATCGACTACGACCAGAACGTTGCGGGCTCGTATCCCGAATAGGGCCGCTATGTGCCGCTCTTCGGAGCACCTCAACAAAGGGAGGAGAACCTCATGAGGAACCTGACGCTTGCAGCCACCGCGCTGCTTTTGATGACCAGCACGGCCTTTGCCGAACGCTATGTGATGATCACACACACCCAGGGAACCGATACATTCTGGCCCGTGGTGGAAAAAGGCGGCCGGGACGCCGCTGCGGCGATCGGGGCGGATTTCGAGTATAATTTCGCCCCCTCCGGCGACATGGCCGATATGGCCAGCCTGATCGAAGCGGCCACCGCCACCCAGCCCGATGGGATCGTGGTGTCGCTGCCCGATGTCGGCGCTCTCGGCCCCGCCATCCAGGCGGCTGTCGCTTCCGGCGTTCCGGTCATTACCATCAATTCCGGCGCAGATTTTTCCAGGTCGGTCGGTGCGATCATGCATATCGGCCAGCCCGAACGCCTGGCGGGCGAGGCTGCCGGACGGCGGGCGCGCGAGGAGGGCGCGGTCAACGGACTGTGCCTCAACCACGAGGCGTTCAACGCCTCGCTCGTCGAGCGGTGCGAAGGCTATTTCGAGGGCAGGCCGCTCAACATGATCGACGTCTCCAATGACGTCGCGCAAATTGAGGCCAGGACGGCGGCCGCCTTGCAGTCGAACACCGATATCGATTCGCTGCTGGCCGTGGGGCCGCATGTCTGCGAGGCCGCGGCGGCGGCCATCGACTCCGTCGGCGCCGACATCCATCTCTCCTGCTTCGACCTGACGCCGGGTGTGATCAATCTCATCAAGGACGGCAAGGTCGCGTATGCGATCGATCAGCAGCAACGCTTGCAGGGCTATCTCCCCGTGATCTTCCTTCACCTCTACACCACCGGGGGCGGACTGTTGCCCGGCTCGGATGTGCCCTCTGGCCCGGGATTCGTCGATCAGTCGAATGCCGCGGCGGTGGAGGCACTGGCGGGCGTCGATCGCTAGGCAGACAACACAATAACGGGACGGCCGCGATGTGCGGCTGTCCGCCTATTAGGAGGAGAAGTCATGTCCGGGACAGTGTCTCGCACCGGCCGGTCCGAGGTGGACAGGCTGAACAAAGGCGGCACGATCCGCACATTGATGAGGCGACCCGAGGTCGGCGCCTTCGTGGTCATGGCCGTGGTCATTGTCGCGATTGCCGTCGTCTCGGGCGGCACGGCCCTCAACCCGCTGGGTCTTAAGAACAATCTTTCGATCATCTCGCAATTCGGCATTATCGCCACCGGCGCCTGCCTGCTCATGATCGCCGGCGAATTCGATCTGTCGATCGGATCGATGATCGGCTTTGCCGGCATGGCCATGGCCATGATGCTCAAATGGGGCCTGCCCTTCGGCCTGGGGCCGGCAACGCCCCTGAGCGCTTTTGCGCTCACCCTGGTCATGACCTTGTCCATCGGCTGGCTGATCGGCTTCATCGTCGTGCGGTCGGGCCTTTCCAGCTTCATCGTGACCTTGGCCTTTCTCTTTTTCCTGCGCGGCGCCACCGAAGTCAGCTTCCGCCTCATCAATCAATCCACCCAGATCTCTGGCCTGCCCGACTACAAGCAGAGCGACTGGTTTGCCCGGATGTTCGGGGGCGAGAGCCTGGGCTGGTTCTACGACATCTGGTTCGCTCTCGGGGGCAATCTCAATCGCGCCGGCGTCCAGTGGGTCACCGGCTTCGACGCGCGGCTGGTGTGGTGGCTGGTTATTGCGCTGGTCGCCTATATCGTGCTGTCGCGCACGCAGGCCGGCAACTGGATCTATGCCACCGGCGACAACCCGGAGAGCGCCCGCGCCAACGGCGTGCCGGTGGACAAGGTGCGTATCGGCCTGTTCATGTTCACGGCCTTTTGCGCCACGATCTTCGCCGCCTGCCAGGTGTTCGAGACCAATACCTCCGATGCCGCCAAGGGCAATCTCAAGGAGCTGGAAGCCATAGCCATAGCCGTGGTCGGCGGCACGCTGATGACCGGCGGCTTCGGTTCCGTGGTCGGCGTGTTGTTCGGCGCCATAACCTTCGGCCTGGTCGCCAATGCGGTCTTCTTCATTCCCGCGATCGACGGCAGCTATTACCGCGTCTTTGTCGGCGTGGTGCTGCTCAGCGCGGTGTTCCTCAACGAGGGCATCCGCAAGCGCATCACCGGAGGCTTGTGAGATGGCAATTCCGGTCATTCGCCTCGAAGGCGTCGTCAAGCGTTTCGGCCCGTTCACCGCGCTCAATGGCATCGACCTCGACATCTATCCCGGCGAGGTTCATGCCTTGCTTGGAGACAATGGCGCGGGCAAGTCCACCCTGATCAAGATCCTGGCCGGCGTTCACCAGCCGACCGAAGGCCGGATCTATGTCAATCAAGCGCCGGTGGCCTTCCGTTCTCCGCGCGACGCCAGCCGCGCCGGCATCGGCACCGTCTATCAGGACCTCGCCCTCAATCCGCTCATGAGCGTCACGCGCAACTTCTTCATGGGGCGGGAACTGCGGATCGGCCCAGGGCCGTTCGGCCTGCTCAGGATGAACGAAATGGACCGGATAACCCATGATGAAATGGTCAAGATCGGCATCAATATCTCCGATCCTCAGCAGGTGGTGGGCACCATGTCGGGGGGACAGCGCCAGACGCTGGCCATCGCCCGTGCGATCTATTTCGGCGCCAGGGTGCTCATCCTGGACGAACCCACCTCGGCACTGGGCCAGAAGCAGCAGATGGAAGTGCTCAAGACCATGATGCGGGTCAGGACGCGGGGCGACATCGCCATCATCTTCATCACCCACAATGAAGTGCATTCCAAGCTCGTGGCTGACCGCTTCACCTTTCTGGCCCTGGGCGAAGTGATCGGCGGCGGGACCAAGGCGGATATGGCCGATGCCGATATTCGGCATCTGATGGCCGGAGGCGTCGAAATCCGCGACCTCGCCAGGGAGCTGGCCGATATCGGGGCCGGATAAGCCTCGGGCGGCCCATGGTCGATCTCCGCGGCGAGATGGGGCGCGCCTGGTTTGCTCTCAGGTCGGCACGGTCTTGCGGACCTGGGAGCGGAACGCGACCGGGCTGGCGTTGAAGCGCTTGGTGAAGGCGGCGTAGAAGCTGGAGAGCGAGCCGAAACCGGAGTGGAACGCCACATCGGAAATGGCGCGGTCGGTCGATAGCAGCAGGGCTTGAGCGGTATCGAGCCGATGCCGGAGAATGGCCTTTTTGATGCTGATGCCGACGCTGCGCTTGAACACGGCCATGGCATAGTTTGGATGATAGCCGACCGATCTGGCCACCTGTTCGGCAGTGATTTCGGTGTGGCCATTCTCGAAAATGAAGCGCGTCATGCTTTCGACCGCCCGCAGCCGTTCATGCCCGGCCGGCTTCCGGGTTGCGCTGCGCGCTTCGGCGCCGCTGAGGCGCGACCAGCCATCGCTGACGATACGGCGGATCCGGGCAGATACTTCCTCTTCGAGGATATTCTCCCGCGCGCCACCGGGGTGCAGGATATCGGCGCGCCATTGCAACAATTGCGCCTGTTCGTAGCTGAGGAGCTTGTCGGCCTTGACCAAGGCGCCCGCAAACAAGGCTTCGCGCAGACTGCAACCGCGCGACAAATTGAGCATCAGCGCCATCGGTGCATGGATGACGACGAATTGCGCATCGTGCGAACAGGCGGTGACCTGGTGCGGCAGCATGCCCCAGAACAAGACCAGTTCTCCCGCGCCAATGGTGAAGCGCCGATTGTCGAACCACAATTCCATCGAGCCCTGCAACAACAGGTTGAGCTCGATCTGGCTATGCATGTGCGGTCCCGGCATGGGGCGCACCACCAGCGTCGGCGCCGCGCAGAAGCCATGATTGTCGATCACCGGCGTCAGCGGCAGGCCGGTGGCGCCATCGGCGTAGAAGCAGTCCTCTCGGTAGAGGGTTCGGGCGGGGGCGCTGATCTTACATTCCAGGAAATGAAATTAGATTATCGGGAAGATGATCCCCGCTTTTGTGACTAGCGTCAATGCATCGGCAGCCTGCCTTCCGCCCATGGCCTGCCCTGCGTCGTCCGGAGCGTCCATCTTGAAACTTGGTGTTTGCTACTATCCCGAGCATTGGCCCGAAGCGCGCTGGGCCGTCGACGCCCGCATGATGCGCGAAGCCGGTATCAGGCTGGTGCGCGTGGGAGAATTCGCCTGGTCGCGGCTGGAGCCGGAAGCCGGGCGCTATGCCTTCGATTGGCTGGAACGGGCCATCGATGTGCTGGCGTCCGAGGGCCTGCAGGTCATCATCGGTACGCCGACGACCACGCCGCCGAAATGGCTGGTCGACCGGATGCCCGACCTGCTGCCGGTCGATGCCGAGGGGCGGGTGCGCGGCTTTGGCTCGCGCCGGCACTATTGTTTCAGCCATCTCGGCTATCGCGCGGAATGCCGTCGCATCGTCGCCGCGCTGGCCGAGCGCTTCGGCCAGCATCGGGCCGTGGTCGCCTGGCAGATCGACAATGAATATGCCAACCACAATACCGGCCTCAGCTATTCGCCGGCGGCACTGGCCGGGTTCAGGCGCTGGCTGGCCGACAAATATGGCAGCATCGACGCGCTCAACGCCGCCTGGGGCACGGTATTCTGGTCGATGGAATATGCCTCGTTCGATGCGGTCGAACTGCCCAATCTGACCGTGGCCGAGGCGATGCCCATCCATCGGCTGGATTTCCAACGCTATAGCTCGGACCAGGTGGTGGCCTTCAATGCGGTGCAGGCCGAGGTGCTGCGCGCCCTGTCGCCGGGCCGCGACGTTCTGCATAATTTCATGGGCAAGCCGACCTTGTTCGATCACTGGCGCCTGTCGCAGGATCTGGATGTGGCGAGCTGGGACAGCTATCCGCTCGGCTTTCTCGATCTGGATGACTGCGACGAGGAGCACAAGCTGCGCTATCTGCGCGTCGGCGATCCCGATTTTCAGGCCTTCTTCCACGACCTCTATCGCGGCTGCGGGCGCGGACGCTGGTGGGTGATGGAGCAGCAGCCGGGGCCGGTGAACTGGGCGCCGCACAATCCGGCCCCCGCGCCGGGCGCGGTGCGGCTCTGGACCTGGGAAGCCTTTGCCGCAGGCGCCGAAGTGGTCAGCTATTTCCGCTGGCGGCAGGCTCCCTTCGCGCAGGAACAGATGCATGAAGCGCTGTTGCTGCCCGATGGCGCGGCCAATGAAGCGCTGGGCGTGGCCGCGCAGGTCGCGCAGGAAATCGGCAACTCCACTCAGGTCGGAGCGTCGCGCGCCAGGGTGGCCATCGTCTTCGACTATCAGAGCGACTGGGCCTGGCAGATTCAGCCGCAAGGCCGCGAGTTCAATTATCGCAAGCTGGTGCTGGCGTTTTATCGCGCCCTGCGCCGCCATGGGGTGAGCGTCGACGTCGTGCCGCCGACCGCCGCAGGCGTCGCCGGCTATGCGCTCGTGCTGGCGCCGGGGCTGATGAGCCTGGATGCCTCCCTGATGGCGGGGCTTGGGCAGCGGGGGCAGGTGGTGCTATTGGGTCCGCGCACCGGATCGCGCACGCCCGATTTCTCAATTCCCGATACACTGCCGCCCGGTGCGGCGGCGCAGGCCCGCCTGCCGATCCGGGTGACGCGCGTCGAGACCTTGCCGCCCAATGCCGGCATCGGCATTGCCGGGCATGAGGGGTGTGCGTTGCAGATCTGGTGCGAGCAGGTGACTGCCGCCGACGGCGTGGCCGTGCTCGACCACACCGCCGATGGGCAGATCGCCTTCTGTGTCCGCGATGGCATCCACTATCTCTCGGGCCAACCCAACGCCGCCTATGCCGATCGCGTCGTGGCTCATCTGCTGGCAGAGGCCGGCATCGGCGCGACCAGGCTGCATCGCGACATCCGGCTGCGCGACAATGGCCCAGACCGTTATGTTTTCAACCATGGCCCCGAGCCGGTCGACGTATCGGACCTTGCCGCCGGGCGAACGGCCATCCTCGGCGGGCCCGTCCTGCCGCCTTGCGGCGTCGGCCGTTTCCGCGCCCCTGCGTGAGCTTCAGATAAAAAGGCGACAACCTTGAACACACATCAGTTTTATATCGAGGGTCAGTGGGTCGATCCGGTGGCGCCGGCGACGCGAGAGGTAATCAATCCCTCCACCGGACAGGCTTTCACCACCATCGCCATGGGTTCGGCGGCCGATGTCGATCGCGCTGTCGCCGCCGCACGGCGGGCCTTTGCCGAGTTCGGTTTTTCCGAGCGCGGCGCACGGCTGGAATTGCTGGAACGCATCCTACGCGTCTACCGCCAGCGCGCCGACGATCTGGCGCGGGCCATTTCCCAGGAAATGGGCGCGCCGCTGCCTTTCGCCCGCGACAGCCAGGTCGGCTCCGGCGACGGCCATCTGGAAAAGCTGATCGAGGTGCTGCGCGACTATCGCTTCGAGCATCGGAAGGGCACATCCATGGTGCTCAAGGAGCCGATCGGGGTGGCCGGATTGATCACGCCCTGGAACTGGCCGCTCAACCAGATCACCTGCAAGGTGGGGCCGGCCATTGCGGCGGGCTGCACCATGATCCTCAAGCCGAGCGAGCTGGCCCCGCTCAGCGCCCTGATCTTCGCCGAAATCATGGACGAGGCCGGAACGCCCAAGGGTGTGTTCAACCTGATCAATGGCGATGGCCCGACCGTGGGGGCGGCCATGTCCAGCCATCCCGATATCGACATGATGTCCTTCACCGGCTCGACCCGCGCCGGTATCGCCGTCGCCAAGGCGGCAGCCGACACCGTCAAGCGCGTCGCCCAGGAACTGGGCGGCAAATCGGCCAATATCCTGTTGCCGGACTGCGATCTGGAGACCGCCGTCACCAAGGGCGTGAAGGGTTGCTTTGGCAATTCGGGGCAATCGTGCAATGCCCCGACCCGGATGCTGGTGCCCCGGGATCGGCATGACGAGGTCATCGCCATCGCCCGGCGCGCCGCAACCGCCTTCGTGGTTGGCGCGGCCGACCAGCCGGGCGTGGTGCTCGGGCCGGTGGTCAGCGCGTTGCAGTTCGATAAAATCCAGGCCCTGATCCAGAGCGGGATCGAGGAAGGCGCCATCCTGGTGACGGGCGGGCCGGGGCGGCCCGAGGGGCTTGCGGGCGGCTATTTCGTCAAGCCGACCATTTTTGCCGGCGTCACGCCCGATATGCGCATCGCCCGAGAGGAGATTTTCGGGCCGGTTCTGGCCATCCTGCCCTATGGCACCACCGATGAGGCCGTGCACATGGCCAATGACACGCCCTATGGCCTGGCCAGCTACTTGCAGACCAGCGATATCGAGCAGGGCCGGCGCTTCGCCAAAAAGATGCGCAGCGGCAATGTGTTCATGAACTATCCAGCCTGGGATACCGGCCTGCCCTTCGGCGGCTACAAGCAATCCGGCAATGGCCGCGAATATGCCGAATATGGCCTGGATGACTTTCTGGAGATCAAGGGCGTCGCTGGCTGGGGCCATTGAGAGCCATTGCATATCGGCAATGGGCGCTGTTGCGGACGCGCCCGTTTCCCCGCGCTTTCGGCGTGAACAAGGTTTGAACCGCCGAAAAAATCGCAACAATCGCGCCAAGCCGTTGACAATGCGTCTTTTTCAAGTTAATGGATTAACTTCATCCGTTTTCGTATCTGCCAAAATGTCGTGCCTGCGTGGTATTTTGTTGTCGTAGTAAGTTAATCGATTAATCTGAATTCAGTTTTACCTGTGACCCAAGGGAGGGGCGAATGGGAATTGTAGCTCGGTTGTCGCGTCATATGGCGCTTGGCGTCTCGGCGCTGCTGCTAACGACGGCGGCTCAGGCTGAAACACTGACGATCTACTGGAATGCCGGTCACGCCTATGAGGCTTACGCCGAGGTCATCAAGGGCTTCGAGGCTGACAATCCAGGCTGGACCGTGCAGTGGGAGCGGTATCAGTGGCCCGAGATGCGGACCAAGCTTGTCGCGGATTTTTCCGTCAAGAACGCGCCCGACCTGGTGTCGGGGCAGGGGCCGTGGATCAGCGAATTCGGCGGCCAGGGCCTGCTGATGCCGCTGGACGACTATATTGCCGCCGATGGCAAGACCATCGGCTATCCGGACGATTGGTACGACTTTTCCGTCGAACGCAATATGTATGATGGCAAGTATTACGGCATCCAGATGCACCTCACCTGCGTGGCGCTGGTGTATAATGTGGATATGCTCAAAGACGCCGGGTTCGATGCGCCGCCCACGACCTGGGACGAGTTCATGAATGTGGCCCGGGCCACGACCAAGAATGGCAAGTTCGGCTTCGTGCCGAACCAGGTGCCCATGTATCACTGGCCCTGGATCTTCCAGAATGGCGGGGATTATTACGATCCGGCCACCAACAAGGTGACCTATGACAGCGATGCGGCCATCGAGGCCGTCCAGTTCCTCGCCGACATGATCCACAAGGACCAGGTGGCGCCCCTGCCCGTGGCCGGCGTCGATTATGAAGGGCCGCAGAAGCTGTTTACCGCCGGGCGGGCGGCAATGATCCTGACCGGTCCCTGGGACGTGGGGCCGATCAAGACCGGCAATCCCAATCTGAACTGGGATGTGGCGCCTGGCCTGACCAATGAGCGGCAGATGACCGTCGCGGGTGGGGTCGGTCTGATGATCCCGGCCTCGGCAAAACACCCCGATCAGGCCTGGGAGCTGATCAAGCGCTTTACCTCGCTCGAAACCGAGCTGGTCGCCTCGGTGGAGAACGGCATGACCATGCCGCGCAAATCCTGGGGTGAGCAGGAGGCGACCCAGGCCGATCCCGTTTTGAACAAATTCGGCCAGTGCCTGCCCTATTCGCGCGAGGTGACGGCCCTGCTCGATCCCACCGGCAAGACCGCACGGGTCGAGGAGATGTTCAAGTCGGCGATGGAGGACATCCTCTATAACAACAAGCCGGCCAGGGACGTGTTGACCCAGTCCGCGGCCGAAGCCAACGCCTATCTGGCGAACTGATGCGCCAGGAAGATGCGCGGCCGTGCGGTTGCGCATCTTCCCCACTCAACGGGATCTCCTCGAATGAAATTGCTCAAGAACTGGAGATTTCGGCAGGGCCTTCTAGCCTATCTCCTGCTGCTCCCGGCCATTGCCTATTTCCTGCTGTATTTTTTCTATCCGATCGCCGTCGAGTTGTGGGCCAGTCTTTTCCGGGGGCGGCCCCTGATCGGTGAGGCGCAGTTTGCCGGTCTTGGCAACTATATCGAGGCGCTGACCGATCCGCGCGTGCGTGCCGCCTTCATCCGCACGGTGATCTTTGCGGTCTCCGCCACGGTGCTGACCCTGATTCCGGCCCTTGGGCTGGCGGCCATCCTGTCGGGCCCGATCAAGGCGCGCGACGCCATCCGCGCCATCATTTTTTTCCCCTACATCATCTCCTTCGTCATCGTGGCGCTGATGTGGAAGAGCATTCTCGATCCCTATACCGGGATATTGAACAACGTGCTGATGACCCTCAACCTGCCGACGCAGAACTGGCTCAGCACCCCATCCGCCGCCTTGCCCACCATGATCGGCATCGTGGTGTGGAAGGATATCGGCTATGCCATGCTGATCTATATCGCCGGCATCCAGGGCATTCCGCAGCATCTTTACGAGGCGGCGGCTCTCGATGGCGCGACGCGCTGGCAGATGTTCACCAAGATCACCGTGCCGCTGCTGGTGCCCACGACGCTGTTCATCGCCGTCATCAGCACCATTTCGCATCTGCAGGACATCACGGCGCCGATCCTGCTCACCGGCGGCGGCCCGGCGGACGCGACCCGGCTCTATTCGCTGCATGTTTATGAAACGGCCTTCAGGGAGCTCAATATCGGCTACGCCTCGGCGCTGTCGTTCCTGATGCTGATCGCCATCATGCTGATCACCTATTTGCAGTTCAAGCTGCTGAATAAAGAGGTCGTTTACTGATGGCCGTCGCAACCCGCAAAAAGGCTGTCGACTACCCGATCGTGGTTTATGGCGTGCTGGCCATCTGCGTGCTGGTGGCCCTGTTTCCGTTTTTCTACATGGTCTCGCTGTCGCTCCAGAGCGACGCCGAAATGTATAGCGGCGTGCCGGTGCTGTTCCCGTCCGAGCTGCAATTCACCAATTATGTCGATATCTGGCACAAGGCGCCCTTCGCCCGCTTCGTGCTCAACAGCTTCATCGTCGCGGGCGGCATCACCATCCTGCATCTGCTGTTCGATCCGCTGGTGGCCTACGTCTTTGCCAAGATGCATTTCTTCGGCAAGCGCATGCTGTTCGGCGCGTTGCTGTCGACGCTGATGCTGCCGTTCTTCATCCGCATGATCCCGCTTTATATCCTCACCGCGGAAATGGGGTGGCTCAACACCTATCAGGGGCTGATCATGCCCTTCGCCATGAGCGCCTATGGCATCTTCCTGATGCGCCAGTTCATTCTGCCCATCCCCAACGAGCTGATCGAAGCCGCCTATATCGATGGCGCCTCCGATCTGCGGATCTATTGGGAAATCGTGCTGCCGCAGCTCAAGCCGGCATTGGCCACGCTGGGCCTGCTGACCTTCGTGTTCCAGTTCAACGAGTTTCTCTGGCCGTTGATCGTGGTGTCCACGATGGAGATGCGCCCGATCACCACCGGCCTGGCGCTGTTCAACTCCGAATTCTTCACCCAGTGGAACCTGACCTCCGCAGGCGGCCTCATCCTGTTCCTGCCCAGCTTCCTGATCTTTGTGTTCATGCAGCGCTATTTCGTTCGCTCGGTGATGATGAGCGGCATGAAATGACGGAAAAAGGACCTCCTGCAATGGCTGCCAAGCCCAACGTCATCGTGTTTTTTACCGATCAGCAGCGCTGGGACAGCGTCGGGCTGCACGGCAATCCGATGCAGGTGACGCCCAATTTCGATCGCCTGGCCCAGGCCGGCATGTTCGTGCCCCATTCCTTCACCTGCCAGCCGGTCTGCGGCCCGGCGCGTTCGGCGATGCAGACCGGAAAATACCCCACCACCACGGGTTGCTTCAGCAATTCCATTCCATTGCCGCGGGACGAGAAAACCCTGGCGCATCATTTCCGCGCCGCCGGCTACCACACCGGCTATATCGGCAAATGGCACCTGGGCAGCGCCGACCCGGTGCGCCTGGAGGAGCGTGGCGGCTATCAGAGCTGGCTGGCTTCCAATATTCTGGAATTCACCTCCTTTGCCTATGATACCGTGGTCTATGACGAGGCCGATGAAGCGGTGAAGCTGCCGGGCTACCGTGTCGATGCGCTGACCGATGCGGCGATCCGCTACATCGCCACGCCGCGCGACGAGCCCTCTTTTCTTTACCTGTCCTTCCTCGAGCCGCATCACCAGAACCAGTCCGACACCTATCCCGCCCCGGTCGGTTATGCCGAGGCCCTGGAGCCGAGGCTGGAATTCCCGGAGGATCTCGCCACGCTGGTGGGCAATAGCCAGCCGCATTATGCCGGCTATATGGGCATGATAAAACGGCTCGACGAGGCGCTGGGGCGGCTGGTCGACGCCCTGATCAGCCTGGATGCGCTGGACAATACCATCATCCTGTTCACCTCCGATCACGGTTGCCATTTCCGTACCCGCAACCGCGAATACAAGCGCTCCTGTCATGAGGCCTCGATCCGGGTGCCCACCTTCTTTTACGGGCCGGTCTTCGAGGGGAGGGGGGCGTTCGACGGGCTGGCCAGCCTGATCGACCTGCCCCCGACCCTGCTCGATGCCGCCGGCATCCCGGTGCCCGAGGCCATGCAGGGCGTTTCCCTGCTGGCCTCTCCCGAGGATTATTTCGACTCGGTGTTCATACAGATCAGCGAAGACCATATGGGCCGCGCCCTGCGCACGAGGCGCTGGAAATATGAGGTCGGGGCCCCGGAGGCCGATGCCACTGCGGCGATGAACAGTCCATGCTATGTTGAAACCCACCTCTATGACCTGGAGACCGATCCGCATGAATTGACCAATCTGGTCACCGATCCCCACTATCGTCCGGTGCTTGATGAATTGCGCGAGTCGTTGATCGCGCGCCTGATCGGCGCCGGCGAGCCCCGACCGGAAATCCGGGGAGCACATGCGCCATAAAACCGTGAGACCTTGATGGCGATGGAACCGGAAAATGAGCAGGCCAAGGCCGCGACCATGGCGGATGTCGCGCTGATTGCGGGCGTGTCGCCGGCGGCCGTCTCCTATTATTTCAGTGATCGCAAGGAACACAGCCTGCGCGTGGGGCAGAGCGCGCGCGAGCGCATCCGCCAGGCCGTCGAGCAATTGGGCTATGTGCCCAACAAGACGGCCCGCCACCTGCGCCGGCAACGCACTGAGCGGGTCTGCCTGCTGCTGCCCAAGCTCGGCATTCCGTTTGCCGACAAGATGACCAGCGACATTCAGGCCGTCACCAATAGCCGGGGCGTGTTGACCCTGGTGATGACCGGCCATGACATGGCGGGCTACCGCAAGATTATCAGCGAGGTCGAATCGGGGCTGGCCGATGGGATCATCGCCGACGCGGAACTGTTCTCGACCGACGAGGTGGAAGACCTGTTCGAGCCCTTCGCCCGGCAGAACCGCGCCTGCCTGGTGATCCACCCTTCGGCAACGCCGAAATCCTATTCCGTGGTCAATCATTATCGCATTGCCGCGCTGCAACAGGCCATGACGCATCTGATGACGCTGGGTCACACCGATTTCATCTATGTCAAAAACCGGCGCAAGATCATCAATACGCGGGTCCAGCATCTATTGCGGCTGGAAGCGGAACTGGCGGGGGCGATTACGCTGAGCATCGTCGATGGCGCGCAGTCGCGCGATGCGGCGGCCGGCGTGGCTCGGGAGATCGCCGCCATGCCCAAGCCGCCCACGGCGGTTCTGGTGGAATCCGACGTTTCCGCCGTCACCATGGTTGAAGAATTCAAACGCCTGGGGCTGCGCGTTCCGGAGGATATCGCCGTGGTCGGCTGCGGCAACGCCGAGGCCGGCTACTACGCCAATCCGCGCCTGACCACCATCGGTCCGGAATGGGTGTCGCTGACCGAGGCGGCCGAGCACTTCATGTCGGTGGTCGAAAGCCGTGGCGTGATCGCGCCCCGGCAATTCACCGTGCCCTGGGTCTTGTTTAACCGCGACAGTGCGTGAAGCCGTGCTGTCGTCATCTGCATCCGGCGTCGAGGCCATGGCGCAAGCCGGTCCAAGCCACAGAAAATGGGCGTGCCATGTCGCATATTGATATTGAAGCCATCGTGAAATCCTACGGGGCGCACCATGTCATCCATGGTATCGACGCCCATATCGCCAAGGGCGAATTTGCCGTGCTGGTGGGACCGTCCGGGTGCGGCAAATCCACCCTGCTGCGCATGATTGCCGGGCTGGAGGATATCAGCGGCGGCCAGATCAAGATCGCCGGGCAGGTGGTCAACGATCTGGCTCCCAAGGATCGCAATATCGCCATGGTATTCCAAAACTATGCACTCTACCCGCATATGACGGTGGCGCAGAATATGGGCTTCTCGCTGCGGCTCAAAAAGGTGCCGAAGGCGGAGATCGACGCCAAGGTCAATGCCGCCGCCGATATTCTGGGCCTCAATGATCTGCTTGCCCGCACCCCCAGCCAGCTTTCGGGAGGCCAGCGCCAGCGCGTCGCCATGGGGCGCGCCATCGTACGCGACCCGGCGGTGTTCCTGTTCGACGAGCCGCTTTCCAATCTCGATGCCAAGCTGCGCGTCAAAATGCGTGCCGAGATCAAGGCGCTGCACCAGAAGCTGCGGACCACCATCGTTTACGTTACCCATGACCAGATCGAAGCCATGACCATGGCCGACAAGATCATCGTCATGGATGCCGGCCATATCTCCCAGATCGGCACTCCGCTTGAGCTTTACGACAGGCCGGCCAATCGCTTCGTCGCGACCTTCATCGGCTCGCCCGCCATGAATGTCCTGCCGGCCACCGCCATGGCCGACAACATCATTGCCCTGGCCGATGGGCAGCATTTGCGCGTGCCGCATCAACTGCCCGCGGGGCAGGCCATCGATTTCGGGATTCGCCCCGAGGATCTGGTGACGTCCGATGCCGCCGATGCGCTCACCGCCAGGGTGACGCTGGTGGAGCCGACCGGCGCCGAAACGCTGCTCTCCTGCGAATGCGGTGGCGGCGAGGTTCAGGCCAGCGTCAAGCAGCGCCTGCTTCTCGCGCCGGGAGACACGGTTCGCCTTGTTCCCACGGCCGGCAAACATCATCTGTTCGACCGGGAAACCGGCCTGGCACTGTGAGCGCCCGGTCCGGCCCGATCTCGTGTTGTTCCGCCCCGGCGCGCGGTCCGGCAACGCCGCCGGCCGCGCCGGCCACGCCAGGGCGTGGCGCCGGTCTCGCCATCGAGACCGTGCCGATCCCGGGGGGCGATGTCTGGGTTGGCACGGCGACGCCGTTGCACGGCAATGATGGGGAGGGGCCCCCGCGCCGGCAGCGCATCGCGCCATTTCGAATGAGCGTGACCACGGTCACCAATGACCAATTCGGCCAATTCGTCGCCGCAACCGGCTATGTCACGGAAGCGGAGCGTTTCGGCTGGTCCTATGTGTTCTACGCCGAAGTGAGCGGCGTAGCGGCCACGGCCGGGGTGGTGGGTGCGGAATGGTGGCGCAATGTCGAGGGCGCCAGCTGGAAAACGCCCTTCGGCCCCACCTCCAGCCTGGATGGAAGGCAGGAATATCCGGTCGTTCACGTCTCCTGGAACGATGCCCGGGCCTTCGCCGCCTGGGCGGGAGGGCGATTGCCCAGCGAAGCGGAATGGGAACACGCGGCCCGCGGCGGGCTGCCCGACCCGATCTATCCGTGGGGCGACCGGGCGCCCGACGATACCAGTTTCATGCCGTGCAACATCTGGCAGGGCGCATTCCCTTATCGCAACCTCGCCCTGGACGGCTATTTCGGCCTGGCGCCGGCCCGCTGCTTTGCGCCCAATGGCTACGGCCTGTTCGCCATGTCCGGCAATTGCTGGGAATGGAGCGCCGAGCCCTATCGCGTGTTTTCGCTGCGCGAATCGGGGCGCCGCGCCAATGGTGCCGGCGACGGCCGCAAATTGCTCAAAGGCGGCTCCTACCTGTGTCACGCCAGCTATTGCCATCGCTATCGCATCGCTGCGCGCATGGGCAACACGCCTGATTCCACCACCGGCCACACCGGCTTGCGGCTGGTGTTCGACCTTTAGCGTTTCACTCGAAAAGCGGAGCGCCGGCCGAGTTCGTTGCCGGTGAGCTTCGGCATCTGGCGGCCAAGGCGCCCTGGCTGGAACAGCGCGTCGTGGACAGGGCTGCCGAAACCGTCAAATCCTGCCCCCGCAATCATTCTCCCGCAAAACAGGCTATATATCGGCCCCGCCTCCCCTGGAGGCCGGGGTTTTTCTTTGGCGCGGTTGCGCGGAGGGGCTATGGAGACGATCATTGCCGGGCTGGCGCTGGATGGTACCGATGGGCCGGTGCTGGCGCGGGCGGGCCAGTTGGCCGGGCAGCACGGCGCCCGGCTGGTGCTGGTGCATGTGCTGGAGGCGCCGCCCGCGGCGGAGGCCGAAGGGCTCGACCTGGAAGGTGCCGCCAGCCTTTTGCAAGAGGCGGCGGCGGCGCGGCTGGCCGAGCTGGCCGGCGGCCTTGCAGCTGACATCCGCATTGCCTGGGGCCGGCCCTTCGAGGTGCTGTCGGGTTTGATCGCCATGGAAAAGGCCGGGCTCCTCGTCATCGGCCCCGGCCGGCCACGCACCTTGCGCGAGAAGATTTTCGGTTCCACCGCCGATCGGCTGGTGCGCGAAGCCACCGTTCCGGTGCTGGTCGTGCGGCGCCCGGCGCAAGGGCCCTATCGCCAGGTGGTCGTTGCCGCCGATCTGTCCCCGCAATCGCTTTCGGCCGCGCAAGCCGCTCGGGCGCTGGCGCCGGAGGCGGTGTTCGAGCATCTGCATGTGGTGGACATCCCGCTTTCCTTCGAGCAGGCGCTGCGGCGCGCCGGCACCCCCGAGCCCGGTATCGCGCGCTATCGCCAGGCGCGGCTGGCGGGCGCGCGCGAGCGGCTCGAAATCGCCTTTGCCGGCGTCGAGCCCCTGCGGCTGCGGCTGGTGCACGGCAGCGCCCGCGCGGTGCTGCTGCGGCGGGCGCGCAGCCGGCGGGTCGATCTGGTGGCTCTGGGCACACATGGGCGCGACGCGGCCGCGCAGATGCTGCTGGGCAGCGTGGCGCGCGCCGTCTTGTCGGCGGCGGCCTGCGATGTTCTGATAGCGGCGCGCTGAAATGGCGGGGGACGAGGGGGGCGCGTGGACATAGCGGCTTTTCTGGGCGGCATCGGCCTTTTCCTGCTCGGCATGAGCATGATGACCGACGGCTTGCGGCTGGCCGCCGGGCCGACGCTGAAATCCATCCTCGGGCGCTGGACCCGCACGGCCGGGCGCGGGCTCGTCGCCGGGGCGGTCATCACCGCCATCGTGCAATCGTCCTCGGCCACCAGCGTCTCCATGCTCGGCTTCGTCAATGCCGGCTTTCTCAGCCTGCAACAGGCGGTGTGGGTGGTGTTCGGCGCCCATGTGGGCACCACCACCACGGGCTGGCTGGTGGCCATCGCCGGGGTGCGCTTCAGCATGACCGGGTTCGGGCTGCCGCTGATCGGGCTGGGCATGCTGGTGCAGCTGTTTTCCGGCGACAGGCCGCGCCTGGCGGGGCTGGGGCGGGCGGCGGCCGGGTTCGGCGCCTTTTTCATGGGCATCGGCATTCTGCAATCGGCCTTTGCCGGCTTTGGCTTTTCCGCCGAGGCGATCGGGGTGGACGAAAACAGCGTGGTCGGGCTCGTCGTCTTCATGGTCGCGGGCATCGTGCTCACGCTGATGACGCAATCGGCCAGCGCCACCCTGGCCATTACCCTCACTGCCCTTTCCGGCGGCGCCATCGCGCTGGCCCCGGCCGCCGCGATCATCGTGGGCGCCAATATCGGCATGACCTCGCCGGCGGTCATCGCCGCCATGGGCGCGACGGCGGCAGCGCGGCGCACGGCGCTCTCGGAAGTGCTGTTCAGCCTCATCGCCGCCCTTGCCGCCTTCTGCATGCTGCCGCTTTATCTGTGGGTCTGCGCCGAAGGGCTGAAATGGGCCGGCCTTCCGGCCGATGGCGTTCTGGTGCTGGCGGCGTTCCACACCCTGCTCAATTTGATGGGCGTGGTGCTGATCTGGCCGCTGGCGCCGCTCCTGTTCAAAGTCATCTCCCGGCTTTTCGTTTCGGCCGAGGAAGAGCTGGCGCGCCCGCAATTTCTCGATGCCACCATTGTCGGCGTGCCCGACCTGGCCGCATCTGGACTTTATCACGAGACGCGCCGGGCCTTGCGCCTCAGCATGGAATTTGCCCGCGACCGGCTCGAGGCCGGCCCGGTGCGGCCGGCTGCGACGCGCCGGCGCGGCATAAGGCTGCTGCTCGAGCAAATCCGGGGATTCGTCGATACCGCCATGACGGCGCAGCCTTTTTCCGATGCGGCGGCCCACGCCATTCCCGAATTGGTGCGGGCGCTTCAGCATGGCGAGGAATTGCTGGCCCTGCCCCCCGAAACGCCCGATCCGGCGCTGGGCGGCCCCTTGCGGCAGGCGCTGGTCGATGCGGTCCTGGCCTGCCTGGTCCTGCCCGCCGAAGGAGAGGACCGGCCCGAGATCGCGCTGGCGGCGCAAAAGAGCGCGGAAAGCGCCTATGACGCCTTCAAGCATTTGTTGCTGCAGGAACTGGCCCACCGCCTCTCCAGCGTCGAGCGGATCGACCAGGGCCTGGCCTGGGCCCAGGCGCTCAAGCGCATCAGCTACGTCACCACCCGCTCGCGCCTGCGCATCCTGGCCGCCGCGGCCTACCTCAAGCCCGGCGAGGGGCAGGCTGCGGGGTAGGTTAGCGCGCCAGCTCGAAGAGGATGGCGCGGGCCTGATCGGCGTCCTGGGTGGCGAGCGCCTCGCCCAGCCGGGCGAGGCCCGCCTCGATGTCGAGATTGCTCCATTCGGTGCGCTTGGCGCGCAGGATCTTGCTGTGGCGGGTGCGCTTGACCTGGTCGGGGTCGTAAAAAAGCTCCTCATGCAGCTTTTCGGCCGGACGCATCCCGATGACCTCGATGGCGATGTCGCCCTGCGGATTGGCTTCGGACCGGACGCTGAGGCCGGCCAGATGAATGATGTTTTCGGCCAGGTCGCGAATGCGAACCGGTTCGCCCATTTCCAGAAGGAAGATGTCGCCGCCCTCCGACAATCCACCCGCCTGCACGATCAGTTCGGCCGCCTCGTGGATCGACATGAAGTAGCGCGTCATCTCCTCATGGGTAAGGGTGATGGGGCCGCCACGGGCAAGCTGCTCCTTGAAAAGAGGCACCACCGACCCATTGGAGCCGAGCACGTTGCCAAAGCGGACCGCACAGAATTTGGCGCCCCGGCCTTCGGCTTCGGCGAGGCGCCCGTAATAGCGCACGATCAGCTCGGCCCAGCGCTTGGTGGCGCCCATGACGTTGCTGGGGCGCACGGCCTTGTCGGTGGAGATGAGAACGAAGTTTTCCACGCCGCATTCAAAGGCCAGGCGGGTGATGGTGGCCGTGCCGAAGACATTGTTGCGAATGCCTTCCAGCGGATTGTCCTCCACCAGCGGCACATGCTTGTGCGCAGCGGCATGGAAGACCACCTTGACCCCGTGTTCCACCAGCGCGCGCCGCACCAGCAATTCATCGGTCACCGAGCCCAGAACCGGCACGATGGTCAGATCCGAGACGAGGCTGCGCAACTGCCGGTTGATCTGGTAGAGCGCGAATTCGTTGGCTTCCAGCAGCACCAGCTTGGCGGGGCGCCACTTGGCGATGAGGCGCGTCAGCTCCGAGCCGATCGAGCC